>JANMMN010000207.1:0-6230 GCA_031373405.1 Actinomycetes bacterium | reverse complement strand
CGGGTCCAGCCGCCCTCCTGCTCCTCGACCCAGATCTGGTCGGCGGAGCGGAGGCCGGACTGGGGGCGCGCCTGCGGGGTGTTGGCGACCTTGATGGCGACGACAGCCCCGGTGGAGATCACCCGGACGCCGGTCAGCGGGTCGAGGACGCCGGTGACGGCCCCGGCGGGGACCGCGACGGTGGTCGTGGCCAGCAGGGCGCAGACGGCGAGCCCCGCAGCGGTGAGGGCCGCGGGACGGAACGGACGAGGGACACGGCGCACGGAGGTCACCTCAGATCCTTCGGGGGATTCCTCCGCTCACTTGAGCCGACCGGGTGAATCCGCCCGACTCGCCCAGCGGAGTCTCGCGGTGCGGTCCACCTCGGCGTACCGGCGCAAAGGGCAGCAGCCGTGCTCAGCGGACGGCCCCCGCTATGCGATGTGGGATGTAAGGAACTACTAAGTCCTGCCGGACCCGCGCCAGCTGCCGTGGGGGCCTCGGCCGGCACGGTGACGAGGAGCGGGTGCAGCGTTTCCGGCGTCTCATCCCGTGTCGGGGTGAGGGCACCCCTCGACCGGGAGGATGAGCAGGTGGGCAAGTCGACTAACTCATGCCTGCGACCAGCGGAAACGGACAGTATCTGGCAGGATCGCGTATCGCGATGTTGCCAGTATTCGGCAGGAGCGCGTATCATGATGCAGGAGGAGGACACCATGCGTACAGAACAGGCGAAGGCGAGACGCGGCCCGGGGTCACGTGCCGCGCGCACCCGTGAGCTGATCCTGGGCAGCACCGATCGCATGTGGCGCCCGGAGGACTTGTCTGGGCCGCGCTCCACCGCCCAGCACCTGCTGACCGAGTTGACCAGATCCGGCGAACTGCGCCGCGTGCGCAAGGGCCTCTACTGGCGGGGCCGCAAGACCCCGCTGGGGATGAGCCCGCCGCCGCCAGACGCGGTGATCTCCGAGCTGGCGCACGGGCGTGGGGTAGGCCCGGCCGGGCTGTCGGCGTCGCACCTGCTGCGCCTGTCCACCCAGGTTCCGCGCACGTCCCAGGTGGCCGTGCCGGCCCGGGCGCCCCGGGGCGCCGGGCCGATCAGCTTTGTGTCGCGGGCGGCCCGGACTGGTCGGCGCAGCGCGGCACTGACCGCGGCCGAGGTGGCTCTGCTCGAGACGCTGGACGGCTGGACCCGTGTGATTGAGGTCCCGCTGCCTGAGGCGTGGGACCGGCTGGGGGACCTGCTGCGCAACGACCCCAGCATTCGCCCCGATCGACTGGCCAGGGCCGCGCGGACCGAGCCTGGCCCGGTCCGAGTCAGGTTGGCGGCTCTGCTGGAGCAGTCCGGTTTCGCGGAGCTCGCGCACACGGTGCCCGGGGCCGACCCGCGCACCGAGAAGGCCACCCGTCGCACCGTGGAGCCGTTCGGCGCATGAGTCCAACGACCAGTGAGCCGGACGGTGGCCGGGGCCCGTGGAGAGACGAGGACCCGGCCACCTTCGCTGCGACCATCCTCGCCGCGGCCGATCAGCTCGGCGTGCAGCCGCTGGCAGTGGAGAAGGACTACTGGGTCTGCGAGGCACTGCGCGCGATCGAGGCGCACGCGCCGGGTGCAGTGATCTTCAAGGGCGGGACGAGCCTGGAGAAGCTGCGCATCATCCGCCGCTTCTCCGAGGACCTCGACCTGCTGGTCGTCGGTCAGTTCGCCAACGTCCGCCAGGGCAAGGCGGCCCTCAAGGGCCTCTGCGCTGCGGCCGCCACGGGCACCGGCGGGGTGCTCACCGACGAGCGCAGCGGGGGAGTGCTGGGTGCGCAGCACCGGCGCGCGTACCTCGCTCCGCCGATGAGCGGGACGGCCGCGGTCCCCGGCGTCGCCGACCCCGACCGTGTCCTGTTGGAGCTGGGGCAGTCCGGCGGCGCGCACCCCGCCTCGATCCGCCGCATCGAGTCACTGCTGACCCGTCAGCTCGCCCAGGCGGAGTTCGACGTGGCGGGCTATCCCGACCTGGCACCGTTCTACGTCCGCGTCCTGCACCCTGGGCGCACCCTGGTGGAGAAGCTGCTGCGGATGAACAACTTCGCCGTCATGACCGACGACGACCGGGCCCACCACACCTGGCCACGCATCGGGCGGCAGTTCTACGACGTGTGGGCTCTGTTGGGCCAGGGAGAGGTCCTGGACTTCCTCGCCGACCGCGAGCAGGCCCGCGCCGTGCTCGCCGACTGCGTCGAGGTCTCCCAGGCGTTCTTCGGTGACCAACCTCCCCCCGGCGGAGGCTTCGCCCTCTCGTCGGTGTTCGACCTGCACGGACCCTACGCGTCGCGGCTGCGCGAGGAGCACGACATCGCTATGAGGGCCCTGTACTACGGGACCGACCCCGCACCGTCGTTCGAGGAGAGCCTCGAGCGCGTGGCACGGCACCGAGAGGTGCTCGCCTTCGCATCCTGAGGCCGCGAGCCTCCGACGCCCCGTGGGCCTTGCTCACGCCGTTAGCGCGCGGCCTCATCTCGCCCAGGTCAGAGCCCGTACTCGAGCTTCAACGGTAGGCCCTTCGGGACGTTCACGGGCTCTCGCTGGCCAGCACGGTCTCGCACCTCGCCGCCTGGTGGCGGACTCGGGCTATGCGGTCGTGCTTGAGTTCAAGGACGTCCTCAAGCAGGTCGTCCAGGTGATGGCGCGCCGTCACCTTGAGCGCCATCTCCCTCGCACGCCATGCGGGGTCCCTCAGCGCACGTCGTACCTCGGGGCTGGCCTCGTCGGCCCACGTCCAGAGCAACCCCCGCAGGCCCCACACCCGGAGCCAGTATTCGTGTGAGTGGTGCCGGGCGTCGAGGAACTTGCGCGCCGGAGGCCCGCCGAGGGCGAGGACCAGTTGCGGGTCCGCCTCTTCTACCCGAACGAGGGCACGGCATCCTCGTACGAGAGCGTCGCGCCCACACCGCTCGACTTCGCGGTCGATGCTCTGACGCGGTGTTACGCCCCACCGCGATGCCTCAGTCATCGCTTGAGCATCGCACCCTGACGCCGTGTGCGGGTCCCCGTGGTGGTGACTCAGAGTCATCCAGTTGGCCCTATCTCGGGCACCTGAGAAGCCGAACTCAGCGGACGGTGACCGACCGGATGACGTAGGGCTTGTTGAGGCTGCGACCGACGGGCACGAGCATCACCCAGGTCTGCCCCGCGGCGAGCGTGATCGTGCGGCCCCGAGCGTTGAGCAGCGACGTGCCGCTGGCTGCGGTGGGCCGGTTCCAGGTGCCGGTCCAGCGGGCCCCGTCGCGCAGCACGGTGACCGCGCCGCGGCCGACGGTTCGCAGCACCGGCACGGGGTAGCGCGAGCGGTTGATCTTCGACAGGGAGTAGGACACGCGCATGACGACGATGTTCTTCGCGGTCAGCGGCTTCTTGGTCTCCCGGTCGAGGAGCACCAACTTGTCGGACATCATCACGAAGGCGCCGTGCTTCTTGCTCCAGACGGCCTGCATGGAGGCGTTCTTCGACCAGACGACGCCCAGCGTCGAGGTACGGATCCCGCGCGTCTTGGGCGCGGCGAAGACGAATCCCATGTGCCGGGCCTTCGTGGCACCGGCGAGGTTGCCGAAGATCTTGAGGCGTGCGGCGTTGGCGTAGAAGTTGTAGGGGACCTTTCGCGAGCGATCCGTGGCGTAGGCCAGCGGTCGGATCGGCGCGCCGTTGACGACGGCGGCAGAGCCGAGATTGCGCACGGAAGCCGACGCGGCGACCTTCGCCACGACCGGCGCGTCACCGCCGGCGTAGGCGAGCCCGGGTCGGCCGAACTGCCCGAGGACGCCGAGGTCGGTCTCGCGAACGCTGCGGACGGGTCCCACCTTGGTGGGGTAGGCACTGCCGTACAGGGCGATGAACCGGGTCCAGCCGCCCTCCTGCTCCTCGACCCAGACCTGGTCGGCCGAGCGGAGCCCGGACTGCGGGCGTGCCTGCGGCGTGTTGGCCACCTTGATCGCGATGACCGGGCCCAGGGACGCGACCTGGACGCCCGTGAGGGGGTTGCGCACGCCCGCACCGGCCTGGGCGGGGAGGGCGGTGCTGGCGGCGGACGCGACGGCGCAGGCGCTCAGCGCGAGGGCGACGAGGACACCGCGGCGCGCGGGCCGACCGGAACTGGGCAAACGGGACACATCGAACCTTTCGACCGGGGGTTGGCTCGACTGTAACCCCGCCCCGGGGAGTGATTTCTTGACGTGGTCCGCTCAGCGGAGACGGGGTACGCCGAGCCACGGGGCCAGCGCGTCGGCCGCCCGGCGGCCGTCGTGGACGTCGGCGACGTACGTCGGGCCAGCCGCGGCCGCGGCCCGCGCGACGGCCCGGTCGGCCAGGGCGGCGCGCAGCACCTCCTCGATCGTCGCGGCACCGGCCTCGACGACGGGGACCTCGTGCCCGGTCCCGGCCCGGACCCGGTCGCGCACCTCGGCACCCACCTGACCGACGACGAGGCGCCCGGCAGCCATCGCCTCGGCGGCGAAGACGCCGTAGAGCCCGAGGCCGACCTGCTCGACCACGACGTCGACTGCGGCGACCTCGCGCGGCATCCGCTCCGGGCGCACACCGACGAGGCGGCGATAGACGATCAGCCCCTCGCGCTCGAGGCGCTCGAGCACGGGGTCGATCGCGGCAGAGCCCTTCGTCGCCGCACGGCTCGGCGCGTGCAGCACCACGGGCACGTCGCGCTCGAGCACGGGCGCCTCGGTGGCGAAACGGGCAGCGTCGACGACGGTCGGCAGCCAGACGGCGTCGGGGAGGTAGCGCAGCTGGTCCGGGGTCGACACGAAGGCCGGGAGCCCGGTCGCTCGGACGACGGCCATGACCTCGTCGACCCGGCGTTCGAGCGCGGCGCGCCACGTGGGGTCGGCGTCGCGGAAGCTCGACCAGGGGTAGCGCTCGGCGTGCACCCGAGGGTCGCGGACCTCGGAGCCGTGGAAGGCCAGCGCGACCGAGAGCCCGGCGGCCTGGAACCGAGCGATCTGCGCCTCGACGTGGAGCGGTGCTGAGCTGCTGCCGTCGAGGGTGAGCGCATTCTCGAGCAGCACGTGCGTGCGGGTCGCGCCGACCTCGCGCTCGAAGCGCGCGATCCACGCGGGGTCGGCCCGGTCCTCGACGGCGATGCGCAGGTCGGTGGGGAACTCCAGGACTCCGCTGCGCGCCATCGTCACGGTGACGGCGTCGACGCCGTCGAGGCGCGATGCGACCTGCGCCCAGGCGAATCCCTGGCCGGCCATGTTGGTCGGCCCGATCACGAGGGCGACGGGCTCGGTCGCCGTCGGCAGCATCGGCAGCTCGCGACGCGGTGCCTCGGGTGCTGGGGCCGGGCCGAGGAGACCGGCGTACACCGTGACGAGGCGCGCGGCCTGGACCGGCCACGAGTGCTCGGCGAGCAGCTCGTCGGTGTAGGCAGCGCGGTAGCCGGCAGGGTCGGCGAGCACCGCGCGAACGGCCAGCACGAACGCATCGCGGTCGCCGGCCGCGAACACCTCGCCGGTGCGGTGCGCGCGGGTGAACTCCGCCATCGTGCGCACGTCGCTCACCACGATCGGCAGCCGTGCGTGCATGTACTCGCGGTACTTCGTGATGAGCGAGATCTCGTGGTTGACCGCGTGCTCGAGCGGGATGAGGCCGAGGTCGGCGCTCGCGAGGTGCGCCACCACCAGCTCCTGCGGCACGTAGTCGACCCGGTGGATCCGGTCGCCGGCGCCGAGCTCGGTGGCGCGCGCGACGAGCTCGTCCATGTGCAGGTGCGGGCCGGCCCCGACCACGACGACGAGGTGCACGTCGGGCAGGTCGGGCAGCGCGTCGACGGCAGTCGCGATGCCTCGTCCGGGGGCGACCGCTCCGCTGTAGACCATGAGGGGTACGCCGTCGGGCACGCCCGCGCGCACGCGCACCGACGGGGCGACGCTCACGGTCGGCTCGTCCGGCGCTTCGGGTGAGTTGGTGATGACGGTGGGGCGGGTGGCGAGCCGGCAGTCACGCTGCAACGACTCGGCCAACCAGTCCGAGACCGTGACCACGGCGTCGGCGGCGGGGATCAGCTCGATCTCGGCCTGGTGGACTGCCTTGCGCCACACGGGATCGCGGCGCGGCGCCCCGGCGATCCACTCGTGCACGTCGTGTACGAGTGCCACGGTGCGGCCGGCCTGCCGGGCTCGGGCCCGCGCGTTGGTGGCGACGACGAGCATCGAGAAGTCATGCACGTGGATGAGGTCGGGCTCGAGCGCGG
>JANMMN010000196.1:0-6139 GCA_031373405.1 Actinomycetes bacterium | reverse complement strand
CCAGCTGCGCCCGAAGTGGATGTTGTGGTGCGCGGTCTTCGTGTACGTCGCGGACGAGCCGGCAAGCAGCAGGAAGCACGAGGGGGAGTAGGTGAGCCGGCGTACCGACCACGGCTCCTGACCGAGCAGCTCGCGCATGGCGACCGGCAGGTCGGGGTTGAGCACGACCACGTCGGCGGCGATGCGCTCGCCGTCGGCGGTGTGCACCGCGACGGCGCGCGAGCCCTCGAGCTCGACCCGGGTGACCTCGGTGGAGTAGCGGAACGTGACGCCGTGCTTCTCCGCGGCCGCGGCCATCGCACGCGGCAGCGCGTGCATCCCGCCCTTGGGGAAGTAGACCCCGGCCACGGAGTCCATGTAGGCGATGATCGCGTAGATCGCGAGCGCGTCCTGGGGTGAGAGGCCGGCGTACATCGACTGGAAGCTGAACAGCCGCTCGGTGCGCGGGTCGTGGAGGTACTGCCGGACCTTCGGGGTGAGCTTGCGGAAACCACCGATCGCCACGAGCTTGGCGAGGTTGGCGGTGACGAGGTCGAGGGGCGTGTCGATGTTGGTGTCGATGAAGTCGCGCATCTCGTAGCGGTAGAGCTTGGAGACGAACTCGACGTAGCGCCGGTAGCCCGCGGCCTCGTCCGGGGAGATGACTCGCTCGATCTCGTCCGCCATCGCATCGACGTCGGAGTGCACGTCGAGCTGTGAGCCGTCGGGGTAGAACGCGCGGTACAGCGGCTCGACGGGCACGAGGTCGAGCCAGTCGTCCATGTCCTCACCGACGGCATCGAACGCGTCGCGGATGAGGTCGGGCATCGTGAGCACCGTGGGGCCGGTGTCGAAGCGGAAGCCGGAGTCCTCGATGAGTCCGGCGCGGCCGCCGGGGACGGCCTCGCGTTCCAGGACTGTCACGTTGCGTCCCGCCCCCGCGAGCCGCAACGCGCAGGACAGTCCGGCAAGGCCGGCGCCGATGATGACGATGTCGTCGGTGCGACCGGTGACGGTGCGGGTGCCGCGACGTAGGAGGGACATGACCCCAGCGTAGGCACGGCTCCGTGGCTCAGCCTGTCGAGGTGAGCGCCGCGACCGCGATCGCGGTCAAAACTGAACCCGTCGCGTGTCGCGCGCTCGCTCACGGTGCTCGGGTGCCCAGACTCGGGGTGAGAATCGTCACGGAGTGAGGCAGCCGGCATGGGTATCGAGGATTTCCGGTCGTCGCCGCCGCGCGACCGTCGCAGGCTGATCGCGCTGGCGCTCGTCCGCGCCTCCGCCGTCGCGGGTGCCCTGGTCTCGGTCTACTACCTCGCACCGCTCGACCGGGCCGTCGGCCTCTCCCTGTGGGTGACCGTGGGCATCGCCTTGATGCTGCTCGCCGCCGCCACCGTCTGGCAGGTGCGCGCGGTGCTCTCCTCGGACCGACCCGGGGTTCGTGCGATCGAGGGGCTCGCGAGCACGCTGCCGCTGTTCCTGCTGATCTTCGCCGCGTCCTACTTCCTCGTGGCCGCGGGCACCGAAGGCAACTTCAACGTCGCCGCGCTGTCGCGCACGGATGCCCTCTACTTCACCGTCACCGTGTTCACGACAGTCGGCTTCGGCGACATCACCGCGACCGGCCAGCTGACCCGGGCGCTCGTGACGGTCCAGATGCTGCTCGACCTGATCGTGCTCGGTCTCGTCATCAGGGTCTTCTTCGGCGCCGTGCAGACCGCCTGGCGCACGAACGAGTCCGCCGGCACCGTCGAGGAGCAGCGACGGTGATTCGCGGGCGGTGAGGCCGTCCCCCGACGGTGCACCGCGGGCCAGCGCGCTCGGGTCAGAAGGCGCGGGATGTCGCGGCGAGGGCGAGGCCGCGCAGGATCTCGTGGGCCGGCTCGGCCACCTCGACGGAGTCGATCGCCTGCAACGACTGGTCGGTCAGAGCGGCGATGAGCGCTTCGACGTGGGCGAGGGCCCCGGTCTCGGTCATGACGTCGCGCAACGCGTCGATGCCCGCAGGGTCGAGCGCCGGGTCGCCGAGGTGGCGACGCAGCAACGCTGCCTGCGCGGGTGAGGCGGCCTCGACGGCCGTTGCCACGAGCACGGTGCGCTTGCCCTCCCGCAGGTCGTCGCCGGCCGGCTTGCCCGTCTGCGACGGGTCGCCGAACACGCCGAGGACGTCGTCGCGCAGCTGGAAGGCCTCACCGAGCGGAAGTCCGTAGCCGGAGTAGGCGACGACGAGCTCGTCGGGCGCGCCGGCGAGCGCGGCACCGAGGTGGAGCGGGCGCTCGATCGTGTACTTCGCGGACTTGTAGCGGATGACGCGCATCGCGCGCTCGGCAGAGCCGCCACCCATCGCCTGCTCGAGCAGGTCGAGGTACTGCCCGGCCATGAGCTCGGTGCGCATGACGTCGTAGACCGGTTTGCCCCGCAGGATCGCGTCGCTGGGCAGGCCGCAGGTCATCAGCAGCTCGTCGGCCCACGACAGGCACAGGTCGCCGAGCAGGATCGCGGCGCCGACCCCGAATCCTTCGGACGATCCGAGCCACTCGTTCCCGCGGTGCAGGGTGGCGAACCGCCGGTGCGCTGCGGGCATGCCGCGCCGGGTGTCGCTGCCGTCCATCACGTCGTCGTGGATGAGGGCACAGGCCTGGAGCAGCTCGAGGGCGGTGGCAGCGGCGACGGCCTGCTCGCAGTCGGCTCCGCCGGCGCCGCGCCAGCCCCAGTAGGCGAACGCCGGGCGCAGGCGCTTGCCGCCACGAAGCAGGTCGACGATCGCGTCGGAGAGCGGTGCGAGCTCCTCGCTCACGTCGTCGAGAACCGGCACCTGGACCGCGAGGAAGTCGTCGAGGCGCTTCTGCACCCGGACGCGCAGGTCTTCGGCGTCCAGCGGTGAGTGCGCCGCCCCGGTCCCGGTCATGCCGGAAGGGTAGACGTGGACCGGCGTTCCGGCACATCCTGGTCCGGTCACGGGTGCAGAGCGGTTCCCAGCATCCGGACCGTGCCCCGGCGCCGGGCCGTCGGCCCCGTACGCTCGCCGACATGTGCTCCGTGTACGCCGCCGCCTCGACGAAAGGCCCGTCGCCCGCGACCGTGAGCGAGCTGCTGGCCGCTGGCGGCCACTCGTTCTCCTTCGAGTTCTTCCCCCCGAAGACCGACGAGGGCGAGCGGGCCCTGTGGCAGGCGATCCGCGAGCTCGAGCCGCTCCACCCCACGTTCGTGTCGGTCACCTACGGCGCCGGAGGCTCGACTCGCGACCGCACCGTGCGCGTCACCCGGCGGATCCTCGAGGAGACGACGCTGCTGCCGATGGCGCACCTCACCTGCGTCGGCTCGACCGTGGCCGAGCTGCGGTCGGTCATCGGGTCCTACGCGGATGCCGGGTTGCGCAACGTCCTCGCCCTGCGCGGCGACCCGCCGGGAGGCCCGGGGACGCCCTGGGTCGCGCAAGAGGGCGGCCTCGGCCACGCCGATGAGCTTGTCGCGCTCGTGCGATCCCTCGGGGACTTCTCCGTCGGCGTCGCGGCCTTCCCCGAAGGCCACCCCGAGTCCTCGTCGCTCGATCACGACGCGCGAGTGCTCGCAGCGAAGCAGGAGGCCGGCGCGGAGTTCGCCGTCACCCAGTTCTTCTTCCGCTCGTCGGACTACTTCGCCCTCGTCGAGCGGGCCCGGGCTGCGGGCTGCACCATCCCGATCGTCCCCGGGCTCATGCCGGTCACCAACCTGTCGCAGATCGAGCGTTTCGCGGTGCTGTCGGGCGCGGCCTTCCCCGAGGACCTCGCGGCCCGTTTCCGAGCGCTCGGGGACGACCCCGCAGGCGTGCACGACCTCGGGGTCGAGCTTGCCTCCGAGCTCTCCTCCGAGCTGCTCGCCGGCGGAGCCCCAGGGCTGCACTTCTACACCCTCAACCGCTCCACCTCCGCGCGCGAGATCTACACCGGTCTCGGGCTCGCGGCGTACGCCTGACCCGGAGCACCGCCGCGTCGTGGCGCGACCCGCACGAGCTGCCCGGGTGGGGCAGGATCGGGCCCATGGGCCGAACAGTGACCGTGACCGGACGTGGGCGCGCGAGTGCGGAGTACGACGAGGCCACGTTGCGGCTCGCGGCGTCGGCCCGCGCAGCCAACCCCAGCGATGCGACCGCTCGTGCGACATACGCGATGGCTGCGATGCGCGACGCCGTCCTCGCCGGTGGCGCCGACGACTCCTCGCTGACCACCACCAACGTGTCCCTGTCGCCCGTGCACGATCCTTGGCCGACCGTGGTTGCCTACGAGGCGTCGCTCGGGCTCGCGGTGAAGCTCACCGACCTCGGGCGGATCGGCTCGCTGCTCGTCGCCGCGGTCGACGCCGGTGGTGACGGCGCACGAGTTGACGGGATCACCTTCAGCCACAGGGATCCGGCGGTGCTCGAGCGCTCGGCGCGCGACGTGGCGTACGCCGATGCCCGGGCCAAGGCCGAGCAGTACGCCGCCCTGGCCGGGCAGGAGCTCGGCGACGTGCGCCACATCGTCGAGGCCGAGTCCGGCGGTGCACATCCGCGCGTCATGCGCGCCGAGATGGCCGATGCCGCCGGTGGTGCACCGATCGACGCGGGCGAGGGCAGCGTCGCCGCCGTGATCACCGTGACGTGGGCGCTGGGAGTGTGATGGCTCGCGACGTCCCGACGCGGGAGGAGTACCTCGACCGCTGGGCAACCCTGCACGGCGGGTACGACCCGCGGGGATCGCGGTTGGTCGGCCCCTGGCTCACGTTCGTCTACGCCGTGGCTCGGCCGTTCGCACGGCTCGGCGTACCGCCGGACGTCGTGACGCTGCTCGGGCTCGCGGTCTCGGGGCTCGTCGTGTGGTTGTGCTCGATGGGCGACCGGTGGGTGATCGCCGCGGCGTTCGTCGTCGGCGCCTCGGGAGTGCTCGACTCGCTCGACGGCGCCGTCGCAGTGCTCACCGATCGGGTGACGCGGTGGGGTGCGGTGCTCGACTCCGTGGTCGACCGGGCGAGCGACGTGCTCTACCTCGTGGCGCTGTGGGTCGTGGGAGCACCGGCGGCGGTGTGCGTCGCCGCTGGTGTCGTGCTGTTCACCCAGGAGTACGCCCGTGCCCGTGCCATGGCGATCGGACTCGACGACGTGGGGATCGTGACGGTGGGGGAGCGACCGACCCGGGTGGTCGTGGTCGCGATGTTCCTTCTCGCCGCAGGGATCTACGCCGCGTCGGCATCCTGGTGGGCCACGCTCGGCGCGTGGGTGTCCCTGGTTGTCGGCGTCGTCGCCCTGGTGCAGCTCCTCACCGTCGTACGCCGTCGCCTCGCCTGACCCGCGTCAGGTCGCATCGCGACCGCTCAGGCACGCCAGCCGTCGGGCGGGTCCTCGCCGGTCAGGCCGTCGACCGCCTCGCGGAGCAGGTCGGCGTGACCGGTGTGGCGGCCGTACTCCTCGACGAGGTCGAACAGCACCCGGCGCAGGCTGCCTCGATCGCCCTCGTCGTCGCTGACGTGCGCGAGCTGGTCGAGGCCACCGTCGGCCAGTGCGGCGGTCAGCCTCGTGCGCGACCGCGCGACGGCGCCGTCCCACAGGGCGTAGAGCTGCTCAGGAGGGTCGTCCGACGCGGAGACGAAGTCCCAGTCGGGGACGTCGTCGCGGTAGGTGCTCTCCCACGGCTCTCCGATCCCCTCGTTCCTGATCTTCGTGGCGAAGTAGAAGTCCTCGACCAGGGCGAGGTGCTTGAGCAGCCCACCGAGGGTGAGTGACGATGCGCCGATCCGGGTCTGCAGCCCCGCGGCGTCGAGGCCGCCGGCCTTCCACCGGAACGTGGTGCGAAGCCGGTCGAGCGAGCCCACGAGGTGCTCGGTCTCGGTGCCGGCCAGGGGTGGCTCCCACGGGCGCTCGTCGTTGCTCATGGCGGAAACCGTAGGCCGTGGCGCGGACGATGTCGTGCGTGTGCTCGCGCGTGTTCGCGCGTGCTCGTGCGTGCTCGTGCGGCACACCGACGGACCACGTGACGACGGGGAACGGACTTTCGGCGTGCGTCGGGTCAGAAAGGTGGGTCCTCGACCGGTGGTGGCGGTCCGGGATCGGGATGGTCGCCGGGGTCGGGGTGGTCGTGGGGGTCGTGGAGGAAGGGTCGGGCGGGGATGTGGACGCGTTGGCCCCAGGCGGTGACCCAGTCGCAGG
>JANMMN010000175.1:0-7568 GCA_031373405.1 Actinomycetes bacterium | reverse complement strand
CCACCCCATGCTCGTCGGCCTCGGCAAGGACGTCGAAGGCGGCTTCATCTGCGGCAACCTCGCGAAGATGCCGCACATCCTGGTCGCCGGCGCGACGGGCGCGGGCAAGTCCGGCTGCATGAACACCCTGATCACGAGCATCCTCATGCGTTCCACCCCGGACGAGGTCCGCATGGTGCTCATCGACCCCAAGCGGGTCGAGCTCACGGCGTACGAAGGGGTGCCGCACCTCATCACGCCGATCATCACCAGCCCGAAGAAGGCCGCCGAGGCGCTGCAGTGGGTCGTCCGCGAGATGGACCTGCGCTACGACGACCTCGCGCACTTCGGCTACCGGCACGTCGACGACTTCAACAAGGCGGTGCGCACCGGTCAGGTGAAGCCTCTGCCCGGCAGCGAGCGGGTCATCACCCCGTATCCGTACCTGCTGGTGATCGTCGACGAGCTCGCCGACCTCATGATGGTCGCGCCGCGTGACGTCGAGGACTCCATCGTCCGCATCACCCAGCTCGCCCGCGCGGCCGGCATCCACCTGGTGCTCGCCACGCAGCGACCC
Source organism: Actinomycetes bacterium (assembly GCA_031373405.1). Taxonomy (GTDB): domain Bacteria; phylum Actinomycetota; class Actinomycetes; order S36-B12; family CAIYMF01; genus Longivirga. The sequence continues at coordinate 7,012 of JANMMN010000175.1, read as the reverse complement.
TCGGTGGACGTCGTCACCGGCCTGATCAAGGCCAACGTGCCGAGCCGGTTGGCGTTCGCCACCTCGAGCCTGGCCGACAGCCGGGTCATCCTCGACCAGCCCGGCGCCGAGAAGCTGGTGGGCCAGGGCGACGCACTGTTCCTGCCGATGGGGGCGAGCAAAGCGGTCCGCCTGCAGGGCTCGTGGGTCACCGAGAACGAGATCCGGGCCGTGGTCGCGCACTGCAAGACGCAGATGGCTCCGGCGTACCGCTCGGACGTCGCTGCCGCCGTGGGGATGCGCAAAGAGGTCGACGAGGAGATCGGCGACGACCTCGACCTGCTCCGCGCGGCCATCGAGCTGGTCATCACGACCCAGTTCGGTTCCACCTCGATGCTCCAGCGCAAGCTGCGGGTCGGGTTCGCGAAGGCGGGCCGGCTCATGGACCTCATGGAGAGCCGGGGGATCGTCGGTCCGAGCGAGGGCAGCAAGGCGCGCGACGTGCTCGTGACACCGGACGACCTGGAGGGGACGCTCGCGCTGCTCGGCGGCGAGTGATCTCGGGTGGGCTGGGTCACGCGGGTGCGTGGCGTTCGGCCGAATGATCGTGACAGGTTGGCCTCGGCGTGCCCGTTCGGCCTACCATGGAGAGGTCCCCGGTCGTCTGCGTGATCGCGTCATCACGCTCCGTGGGCGTCGTCGGCGGAGGTCCGGGTTGTGAGCGAGGCAGAGCAGACGGTCGGTCAGACCGTCGCGCGCGCCCGCACGGACGCCGGGATGACGCTCGCTCAGGTCGCTGCCGTCACCCGGATCCGCGCCACGCTCCTCCTGGCGATCGAGAACGACGACTTCCGGCTCTGCGGCGGGGACGTCTACGCACGCGGCCACCTCAAGAGCATCGCCACCGCCGTCGGTGTCGACCCGGTCGACCTTGTAAACCGGTTCGATGCCGCGTACGGAGCGGCCCACCGCGAGGTCAGCGCGGTCGACCCGATCGAGCAGCCGACGCACCTCATGGACGACAACCCGGCCCGAGGACTCGGCGCCCTCGCCGGCACCCTCGGCGCCTCGATCGGCCGGAGCCGCACAGGTCACAACTGGTCGGCGGTCATGGCTCTCGCGCTCGCCGTCATCGTCGGTGTGGGCCTGGTCTCGTTCCTCACCAACCGACCGGCCTCATCGCCGGTGGCCGGCGGCCCCGCCGTGTCCTCGACCGCGACGCCCTCGCCGTCGGGGCCGACACCCTCCAGCACCCCGTCCGGGCAGCCGGCTCCCAGCGGCAGCCCGACCGGCGACGTGGTCGCCTCGGCCGACGGAGTTGCCGTGACTCTCACGGTCACCGGGCGGGCGTCGTGGATGCGGGTCACCTCCGCAGGTGGCAAGACCCTCTACGAAGGCACACTGACCAAGGGTGAGACCAAGAACTTCACCGACAAGACCAAGGTCGGCTTCGTGATCGGCGACGCGGGTGCCGTGGCGCTGACCGTCAACGGTCGCGATCTCGGGGCTCCTGGTGCGTCCGGCCAGGTCGTCAAGGTCGCGTTCGTCCCTGGCGACCCGACCGGCCAGGCGGCCTGACCCGCGGGCAGCCACCGCCGCTGCCCGTAGGCTCCCGACATGACCTCGCCCCCCGGCACGGCGTCGACCCCAGCGGTGCGGACCGTCGCGCTCGTGACCCTGGGCTGCGCTCGCAACGAGGTCGATTCCGAGGAGCTCGCCGGTCGGCTCGAGGCCGACGGCTGGGTCCTCGTCGAGGATGCGGCCGACGCCGACGCGGTCGTGGTCAACACGTGCGGCTTCGTCGAGGCCGCCAAGAAGGACTCGGTCGACACTCTCCTCGCGGCCGCCGACCTCAAGACCGCGGGGCGCCCGCAGGCCGTGGTGGCCGTCGGCTGCCTCGCCGAACGCTACGGCGACCAGCTGGCGGCGTCGCTGCCCGAGGCCGACGCCGTGCTCGGCTTCGACGACTACGCCGACATCGGTGCTCGGTTGCGCCGCATCGTCGCCGGGGAGCAGCACGTCCCGCATGCGCCGCGCGACCGCCGGCTCCTCCTGCCGGTCACCCCCGTCGAGCGCGCCTCCTCGAACGTGGCCCTCCCGGGTCACAACCAGCACGACGAGCCCGACCTGCCCGTCGGAGTCGCCCCCGCGAGCGGCCCTCGCGTCGTACGCCGGCGGCTCACCGGTGGTCCGAGCGCCCCGCTCAAGCTCGCCTCCGGGTGTGACCGACGCTGCTCGTTCTGCGCCATCCCCGCGTTCCGCGGCTCGTTCGTCTCGCGTCGACCCCACGACCTGCTCGACGAGGCCCGCTGGCTCGCCGAGCAGGGTGTGCGCGAGCTCGTGCTCGTCAGCGAGAACTCCACGTCCTACGGCAAGGACCTCGGCAACCTTCGCCTGCTGGAGACCCTGCTCCCCGAGCTCGCCGAGGTCGAGGGGATCGACTGGGTGCGCGTCTCCTACCTGCAGCCGGCCGAGACCCGACCCACGCTGCTCGAGGTCATCGCCCGCACCCCGGGAGTCGTGCCCTACTTCGACCTGTCCTTCCAGCAGGCTTCGCCCACGGTGCTGAGGCGGATGCGTCGCTTCGGTGGCACCGAGTCGTTCCTCGACCTGCTCGCCTCGGCGCGGGCGCTCGCGCCGTACGCCGGTGCCCGCAGCAACGTCATCGTCGGTTTCCCCGGCGAGACCGAGGCCGACGTCGAGGAGCTCGAGGCCTTCCTCGTCGCCGCGCGACTCGATGCCGTCGGTGTGTTCGGCTACTCCGACGAGGACGGCACCGAAGCCGCGAGCTACGACGCCAAGGTGCCCGAGGACGAGGTTCGCGAGCGGGTCGAGCGGCTCACCGCCCTCGTGGAGGAGCTCACCGCCCAGCGGGCGGAGGACCGGCGCGGAGAGACCGTGGTGGTGCTCGTGGAGTCCGTGGGGGAGCCGGGGGAGCTCGTCGAGGGCCGCGCCGCGCACCAGGCGCCCGAGGTCGACGGATCGACGTACCTCGTGCCCGGGGGGTCAGCCGACGACCTCGACGTGGCGACGCTGCGCGTCGGTGACCTCGTGCGGGCCACCGTCGTGGGATCCGAGGGCGTCGACCTGCTCGCCACCGTGCAGGCAGTGCTGCCACGGTGATGCGTCCCGCACCGCCGGACCATGTCGGTGACCCGGTCCAGTCGCCGTCGATCCTCAACGTCCCGAACGCGCTCACGATCCTGCGACTGCTGCTCGTGCCCGCCTTCGCGTGGCTGCTGCTGCGCGAGGAGGGCGACGACACGGCGTCGCGCGTCTGGGCTGCGACCGTCTTCGTCATCGCCTCGGCCACCGACTTCGTCGACGGTGCGCTCGCGCGCCGTCAGGGCCTCGTCACCACCTTCGGCAAGGTGGTCGACCCCATCGCCGACAAGGCGCTCACGGGCACGGCCCTCGTCGGGCTGTCCTACCTCGGCGAGCTGCCCTGGTGGGTCACCGTCGTGATCCTCGTGCGCGAGATCGGCGTGACGCTGCTGCGGTTCTGGGTGATCCGGCACGGCGTGATCCCGGCGAGCCGGGGCGGGAAGGCCAAGACAGCGGCGCAGATGGCCGCGATCCTGCTCTACCTGCTGCCCCTCACCGGATGGTGGGTGACGGTGAGCGAGGTCGTGATGGGCCTCGCCGTCATGCTCACCCTCGTCACCGGTGTCGACTACGTCGTGCGCGCGCTACGGCTGCGCGCCGCAGCGCGGAACGCCACGTGAGCACCGGCGTACCCGACCCGGAGCAGGTCGCCGCGCAGGTCGTCGGCCTGCTCACCCGCCGCGGCCAGACCCTCGCCGTGGCCGAGTCGCTCACCGGCGGCCTCGTCGTCGCGACGCTGATCGCGGTCCCCGGCGCCTCGGCGGTCGTGCGCGGGGGAGTCGTGGCGTACCTGAGTGACCTCAAGGCCGACCTCCTCGGCGTCGACCCCGACCTCCTCGCCGCCCGAGGTGCCGTCGACCCCGAGGTGGCTGCCGCCATGGCCATCGGTGTCGCCGTACGCCTGCGCGCCGACTACGGCCTCGCCACCACCGGCGTCGCCGGACCCGACCCGCAGGATGGCCACCCCGTCGGTGTGGTGCACATCGCGGTGGCCGCGCGCGACGGCGCGGTCAGCCCGCTGGCTCGCACGTTCGACCCGGGCCTCGGCCGCCAGGGCATCCGCGCCGCGACGGTCGCCGCGGCTCTCGACCACCTCCTCGACGTCCTCGGCGACTGAGCCCCTGCCGCTCGCCCGGGTCCCGGGGCGAGCCGGCACCGATACCGGGTGGCGCGAGCGGGAACAGCGACGCAGGATCGAGACGTTGAGCACGACGTACGCCGCACCTGCGTTCCACGAGGAGAACCGTGACCGTCATCGCCCCGCCCGCGCCGCGACGCGCCGAGGTAGTCCGTTCGGGTGCGCTCGGTGCGCCTGCGAGTGGTGCCCGGTACGCTGATTCCACCAGCCCGGTCGGCGACGCCCGGGTCCGACCCGGCAGAGGAGGTGCTCCCGTGATCGTGCTCCGTCGTGTGATCGGTGACGAGCTCCGCCGCCGTCGGCAGGACCAGGGCCGCACCCTGCGCGAGGTGTCCAGCGCTGCGCGTGTCTCGCTGGGCTACCTCTCCGAGGTCGAGCGGGGTCAGAAGGAGGCCAGCAGCGAGCTGCTCGCCTCGATCTGCACCGCCCTCGACGTCCCGCTCGCGATCGTGCTGCGGTCCGTCAGCGACGAGGTCGCCGTGCTCGAGGGCGTGGCCCCGGTGACCGACCTGCCGGTCCCTGCCGCATCCGTCGTCGCTGCCGCCTGAGCCCCTTGTCGTGACCTGCCACCCGTGATCGAGCGTTCTCCGCGTTCCCGCGCGGGCAACGCCATGGGTCGCACCCGCGTCGCCGCACTGGACGGCGCTCGTCGCGTGCTCGCCGAGCACGGCCTGCGCAAGGCGACCATGGGCGATGTCGCCGTACGCGGTGGGCTCGCCAAAGCCACGCTCTACAACCACTTCCGCACCAAGGACGACCTCGTGTCGGGTCTGGTCGCCGACGATGTCGCCGAGCTCGGTGCCGACTGCCGTGACCTGGCTGCCTCCGACCTCGTCGTCGCACTCACGCGGGCCGCCGACGCCGTCGCCACGCACGTCGTGCTCGTCGCACTGCGCACGGTCGAGCCGACCGCGCTGGTCGGGGCCTGCGCGCCGGGCGTCGGTGCCCGCTGGGACCTCGTCCGCGCGCAGGTCGCGCTCGTCCTGGACGCCGCCGACCGATCCTCGGCGCTGGAGCACGTCGACCTGGTCTGTCGCTGGCTCGCCACCTACGCCGTGGAGCCCGGGACGCAGGACGAGCGAGCCGCAGCCGCCCGAGTCCTCGCCACGGGCCTGCCCATCACGCCACGCACCACCACCTTCGCCACCCCCGACCCCCACTGAAGGGTCCATGAGTTGCATAGGTTCGAACCGATCAACCCTTCATCGTGGCGGCCTGCGCGCGCAGGAAGTCCTGAACCTCGTCGGTGAAGTAGGAGCCGTCCACCCGGAGCCCGTCCCGCCCGGGTTCTGATCGGAGCGACTTGCGGATCTCTTCGGCGTACGCCGGGGGCACGGGGCCGCTGGGATCGCGCATCAACGTCTCGTGGCACCCGGGTGTGAGCCCGGCCCACCAGTCGGCGAACGGGTGCCCGTGCTCGGCTTCGAACTCCGCACGGAGTCCCGGTGCCCAGTGGTCGGCGAGGCGGTGCCGCACCCGCAGCCGGCGGATCTGCTCCCACGAGACCACCGGTTCGGCCGGGTGGCGGTCGTCGTACGCCGCGACGACCACGCCGTCGGCGCGGCGGGTGAGCTCGAGGGCGCGTTCGGACACGGCTCGACCCTATGCCCAGTCGGTGGCGCCGCCCTGCTCGGCCGCATCGAGCGGACGACGACGGGCGGCTCAGTGAAGGTGGGATCGGTTCGGTCCTATGAAACTCATGGACCCTTCAGTGCAGTGGTGGGTGTGTGATGGTGGGGGATCGGTGCGTGGGAGGGGCTCGGATGCGGATCGCTGTGCTGGGGACCGGGATGGTCGGCGTCGCGTTGGGGTCGCGGCTGGTCGAGACCGGGCACGAGGTGCGGATGGGCTCGCGGACCGCCGACAACGCCGGTGCGGCTGCCTGGGCAGCCGAGCACGGCGATGCCGCGAGTCAGGGCACGTTCGCCGACGCGGCCGCGTGGGGCGAGGTCGTGGTCAATGCCACCGGTGGCCTGGTGTCCGAGGCGGCACTGACCGCGGCCGGCGCCGACAACCTCGCCGGCAAGGTGCTCCTCGACGTCTCCAACCCGCTCGACTTCTCCGGCGGCTTCCCGCCGGCCGTCGTGCAGCCCGGCGGGCGCAGCCTCGGTGAGCATCTGCAGGCGACGTTCCCCGCCGCCCGCGTGGTCAAGACGCTCAACACCATGAACGCCGACGTGATGGTGCATCCGCGCTCGCTCGACGGCGCCCACTCGGTCTTCGTCGCCGGTGAGGACGTCGACGCGAAGGCGCTCGCCTCGCGCCTCCTCCAGGGGTTCGGCTGGGACGAGGCGGAGATCGTCGACGCCGGCGGCATCGCGGCGGCACGAGGACTCGAGCTCTACCTCCCGCTGTGGCTCTCGCTCATGGGCTCCTTCGGCTCGCCGAGCTTCAACGTCGCAGTCGTCCGCCCCTGACGCTCCCGGACCCCCGTACTCCGCCGACCACACGACGTGACGCGTACGTCGGGCTCGTCGTGAGTCGCAGTACCCGGCCCGCACGGGACGCTGCGCGTCAGGGCTCGTCGTCAGTCCCAGCGCTCGGTGCGGAGCGGGCCGAGGGTGGCGGGCGAGGCGAGGGGAGGTTGTTCAGCGGCGCAGGCGCAGGCCCTGCGGCGTCGCCGTGAAGCCGGCGGCCTCGAGTGCTTGGCCAAGGGCGGAGTCGGGCCCGAGCACCGAGGCCCCGTCGGCCTTGGTCACCGTCAGCCGCCCGAGCAGCCCGGTGCGCACTGCCGAGGCGAGCGCCGAGGTGGCCGTGGCGACGGTGCGCTCGGTGTCGGACCAGCCGAGC
>JANMMN010000166.1:0-1903 GCA_031373405.1 Actinomycetes bacterium | reverse complement strand
CGGGGTACGCCTCCCCGAGCGCACCCGCCACGCGCGTGTCGAGGGCAGCGAGGGCCAGGCGCAACGACGAGATGGACATCGACTCGGCCGCGTCGTCCACGGCGACGCGGGCCTCGCGCAGCCGGCCTGACGCGAACAGCGCGATCCCGACGTTGAGCCTGAGGTAGTCGAGAATTCCCGCCACCCCCGCTCGACGCGCGACGTCGAGCCCCTCGGACGCTGCACTCGCGGCGGCCGCGGGATCCCTGCTCACCAGGTTCGCAGCGAGGTTGTTGAGAGCCAGCGCGAGGATGTCGGGGAAGTCGTGCTCCCGCGCCATCCCGGCGGACGCCTCCAGGAGCGCACGCGCCGTCGAGGGAGCTCCGGCGTAGCTGTAGCGGGTCGAGACCGACGACAGCATCAGCGCGATCACTTGCGGGTCGCCGGTACCTTCGGCGAGGAACACTCGGCGTTCAGTGATCCGGGTGTTTCCGACCAGGTCACCTCGGTCGCCGTACGCGCGCGCGAGGCCCTTGCACAGCTCGAGGAGGGCCGGGTCGCTGCCCGGCATGCCGTCGAGCACCTCCCATCGAGGCTCGCCCACCGCGAGGGCTGCGGCCGTGTCGGAGAGGAGGCACAGGGTGTAGCACTGCCGTCCGGCCGCGCGTCCAGCATCGACCGGTCGACCTAGTGCGTCGTACCTCGCGACGGCCTCGGCCGAGTGCGCCACCGACGCCCGATAGTCGCCGGAACCCTCCGCCGACCATGCAGCCGCGAGGTGCAGCCGTGCCAGGTCCTCCTCGGCGGTGGTGCGGTCGATGGCCTGCTCCAGCAGTCGCCTCGCCTCGGCGTGCGACCCGAGCGACGCCACCCGTGCCGCAGCCCGCTCCAGGAGAGCGCAGGCACGCGCCGACAGCTCCGCGGCGTCGGTGTCGTCGCTCGAGGACGCGTCGACCGCGTCGAGCAGGTGGCGGCTCGTCACCGCGGCGAGGTCGCCGTCGGCATCGGGAAGCCCGCCAAGGTGGTTCGCAGCCGCGAGGTGGCGGGCCTTGCGGTCGCGGCGGGACTGCGTCGCGTACGCCACCTGACGCACCACCGACTGCAGGAAGCGGAACTGGCCCCGGTCTGCGGCGAACCGGTCAGACTGGATGGTCAGGATCTCCTTGCGCTGCAGGGACTCCAGCTGTTCGTCGATACCGTCCGGATCGACGCCGAGGGCCAGCAGTCCGTCGCGGGTGAACACCGCGCCGAGCACCGAGGCGTCGGCGACAACGCGGCGCTCCTCGGGCGAGAGCGCGTCGAGGCGCGCCGCCACGAGTGCCTGCAACGAGGCCGGTGCGCCGATCACGTCGAAGTCGACCTCACCCCCGGACGCCGAGACGTAACGGCCGTCGCGAGGCACGACGAGGTCCCGGTCGATGAGCGCACGCACCGTCTCGACCGCGAACAGCGGCACGCCATCGGCGCGGGCGACGAGCGCGTCGCGGCTGTGCTCCGTCAGCCCGTCGACGAGGCCACCGACGAGCGAGGCCATCGCCGCATCGTCGAGCGGGTCGAGTCGCACCACCGTCGTACGCCGTCCTCCCAGCGCAGCACGGCGGACGAGCAGCTCGGGCCGGGCCAGCGCGAGCACGAAGATCCCCGCCTGCGCGGTGGAGAGCAGATGGTCGGCGAAGTCGAGCAGCCCGTCGTCGGCGTACTGCGCGTCATCGATGACCAGGACGACCGGGTTGCCGTCCTCGGCGACCCGCTCGAACCACGTGGTCCAGGCCAGGAAGAGGTCCTGGCGGATGAAGCCGGCGCCGTGGCCCGCGCGGACGAGTGCCGCCAGCCGCGGGCGCAGCCAGTCGCGCACCTCGTGGTCGGGCACGAACTCTGCGTCCCCGGCCTCGAGCCGGGCGAGCACGACGTCGCCGGAGTCGCC
>JANMMN010000157.1:0-6645 GCA_031373405.1 Actinomycetes bacterium | reverse complement strand
AGGGTCGGGTGGCCTACCGCGGCCCCCTCTCGGCCGTGGCGCACCAGCTCGTCGGCGGGCTGCGCCAGTCCATGTTCTACATCGGAGCGCGCAACATCTCCGAGCTGCAGGACAAGGGCCGGTTCATCCGGATCACGGCGGCGAGCCTCAAGGAGAGCCACCCGCACGACATCGCGATGATCACCGAGGCGCCGAACTACCCGTCGTAGCAGCGCCCGGCCACCATCGACCGCCGCACTCCACCCCGACGCAGAGGACATCCGTGACCGAGATCGAGATCGGCCGCGCCAAGCGCGCGCGTCCGGCGTACTCCCTCGACGACATCGCGATCGTGCCGAGCCGCCGCACCCGCGACCCCGAAGCCGTGTCGGTGGCCTGGCAGATCGACGCTTACCGCTTCGAGACCCCGGTGCTCGCCGCACCGATGGACTCCGTGGTCTCGCCGTCGACCGCGATCGAGATCGGTCGCCTCGGCGGACTCGGCGTCCTCGACCTCGACGGGGTGTGGACCCGTTACGACGATCCGGCGCCGCTGCTGGACGAGATCGCGGCCCTCCCCGCGGCTGACGTGACCCGACGGCTGCAGGAGATCTACGCCGAGCCCATCAGGGCGGACCTCATCGCTGCCCGCATCGCGGAGATCCGCGCGGGTGGCGTGACGGTCGCGGCGGCGCTCTCCCCGGCGCGCACCGCGCAGTTCGCCATGGCCGTGGTCGATGCGGGAGTCGACATCTTCGTGATCCGCGGCACCACCGTGAGTGCGGAGCACGTGTCACGTCCCGGCGCAGCAGAGCCGCTGAACCTCAAGCAGTTCATCTACGAGCTCGACGTCCCCGTCATCGTCGGGGGGTGCGCGACGTATCAGGCCGCACTGCACCTGATGCGGACCGGCGCGGCCGGAGTGCTGGTCGGCTTCGGCGGCGGAGCGGCGCACACGACCCGCGACGTGCTCGGTGTCCGTGTGCCCATGGCCTCCGCGGTCGCCGACGTCGCGGCCGCGCGGCGCGACTACATGGACGAGTCCGGTGGGCGCTACGTGCACGTCATCGCCGACGGCGGCGTCGGTCGCTCGGGCGACCTGCCCAAGGCGATCGCCTGCGGTGCGGACGCGGTCATGGTCGGCTCTCCGCTCGCGCGTGCCGCCGAGGCGCCCGGACGCGGGTTCCACTGGGGGATCGAGGCCGCGCACCGCGAGCTGCCCCGCGGCGAGCGGGTCGAGCTCGGCACCGTCGGGACGCTCGCGGAGATCCTGCACGGTCCGTCCCGGACCGCCGACGGCACGATGAATCTCGTCGGCGGGCTGCGGCGCGCGATGGCGACGACCGGCTACTCCGACCTCAAGGAGTTCCAGCGGGTCGAGGTCGTGCTCAACCCGATCCACTGAGCCTCCCGTCCGCTCCGAGGCCGACATGGCGGTGCTCCGGCACTCTGGCTACCGGCGAGTAACCCGACGGGATACCCTCGCGGCATGAGTGCCGACCTCGATCTGGACACCGTTGCCGAGACCCCTGGGCCGCAGGTCGGAGCCGGTCGACCCGGGCTCGACGACGCCCTGGTGGCGCGGCTCCTGAGGCACGCCGTGGTCGGTCCGCACCCCGAGCGGGTCGACACGATCGCGCCGTTCACCGGCGACCGGGCCACCACGCTGCCGCTCTCGACGGAGGCCGACGTCGAGCACGCCTTCACGATGTCTCGCCGCGCCCAGCGGCACTGGGCCACCCGCACGCCCCGGCAGCGGGCGCGCGTGCTGCTGCGCTTCCACGACCTCGTGCTCGAGCGGCAGGGCGAGGTCATGGACATCGCCCAGACCGAGACGGGCAAGGCCCGCCGAGACGCGTACGAGGAGCTCGCCGACTGCGCCCTCAACGCGCGGCACTACGGGATCGCCGGTCCGCGACTGCTCGCCTCGCGGCGCAAGCTCGGCGTCTTCCCGGTCCTCACCCAGACCACGCTGCACCATCACCCCAAGGGTGTGGTCGGCATCATCAGCCCCTGGAACTACCCGATCACGCTGGCGATCACGGACGCGCTCCCCGCACTTCTCGCGGGGAACGGCGTCGTCCTGCGGCCGGACCTGCAGACCACGGTGACTGCGCTGCGCCTCGTCGACCTGGTCGTCGAGGCGGGGCTGCCCGAGGGCCTCATGAACGTCGTCATCGGAGAGGGGGCCGACGTCGGCCCCTGGGTCACCGACCGCGCCGACTACGTCATGTTCACCGGGTCCACCCGGGTCGGACGCGAGATCGCCCGCCGAGCCGGGGAGCGGCTGGTCGGCTGCTCGCTGGAGCTCGGGGGCAAGAACGCCGTGGTGATCCGGGCGGACGCTGACCTCGAGCGCTCCGCCGAGATCACCGAGCGTGCCTCCTTCGGCAACGCCGGTCAGCTCTGCATCGGCACCGAGCGGATCCTCGTGCACGAGTCGGTCGCCGACGAGTTCGTGCCGCTGCTCGTCGCCCGGGTCGAGGCGCTCGCGCTGCGACCCGGGGTCGGATGGGGTGCGGGCATGGGGTCCCTCGCCTCGCTGCGCCAGCTCGACCGGGTGTCGGCGCACGTCGATGACGCCGTCGCCAAGGGTGCCGAGGTCCTCACCGGTGGTCGGGCCCTGCCCGACGTCGGGCCCTACTACTACGCGCCGACCCTGCTGCGCGGGGTGACCCAGGAGATGGAGCTGTGCCGCGAGGAGACCTTCGGTCCGGTCGCGAGCATCTACACCTTCGCCACCGACGACGAGGCCGTCGCGATGGCCAACGACAGCGACTACGGACTCAACGCGGCGGTGCTCACCCGCGACCGGGCCGCTGGGCGGGCGATGGCAGCCCGCATCGAGGCCGGCACGGTCAACGTCAACGAGGCGTACGGCGCGGCCTGGGGCTCGATCTCGGCGCCCATGGGCGGCATGAAGGCCTCGGGCCTCGGCCGCCGGCACGGCGAGGAAGGGCTGCTGAAGTACACGGAGGCACAGACCGTCGCGACCCAGCACCTGCTCGGGTTCGGGGCTCCGTTGGGGCGCACCGACGAGCAATGGGCCGCGCTCATGACGGTGGCGTTCAAGACGCTCAAGGCGCTGAGGGTGAAGTGAGCGACACGACGCACTACGACGTCCTCGTCGTCGGCTCGGGGTTCGGCGGATCGGTCACCGCGCTGCGCCTGACCGAGAAGGGCTACCGGGTCGGGGTGGTGGAGGCCGGACGTCGCTTCGCCGACGACGAGTTCGCCACGACCTCGTGGCGGGTCCGCAAGTTCCTCTTCGCGCCGCGGTTCGGGCTCTACGGGATCCAGCGGATCCACCTGCTGCCCAACGCCGTCGTGCTCTGCGGCGCGGGCGTCGGCGGTGGCTCACTCGTCTACGCCAACACCCTCTACGTGCCGCCCCGTGAGTTCTTCGAGGACCCGCAGTGGGCCGCCATCACCGACTGGCAGCGCGAGCTGGCGCCCTACTACGACCAGGCGACGCGGATGCTGGGTGTCACCGACGTGCCGCACCGCACACCGCTCGACGACACGTTCGCCACGGTCGCGGAGGAGATGGGTGTCGGGCACACGTTCCGCCTGACCCCGGTCGGCGTGTTCTTCGGCGCCGGACCCGGTGAGACCGTTCCCGACCCGTACTTCGGCGGGGCAGGGCCCGCTCGCAGCGGTTGCACCGAGTGCGGCGAGTGCATGACCGGGTGCCGTCACAACGCCAAGAACACGATGCCCAAGAACTACCTCGGGCTCGCGGAGGCGGCCGGCGCGACCGTGCACCCGATGACGACCGTGCAGGTCGTGCGACCCCGGACCCAGGGCGGGTACGCCGTGGACACGGTGCGGACCGGTCCGCTGATGCGGGGTCGGCGTACCTTCACGGCCGACCACGTGGTCGTCGCGGCCGGTGCCTACAACACCCAGAAGCTGCTGCACCGCATGCGCGACGAGGGGATCCTGCCGAGGATCTCGCGGCGCCTCGGGCACGTGTCACGCACCAACTCCGAGTCGATCGTCGGTGCCATCTCACGCCGCAAGGACGTCGACTTCACCCGGGGCGTCGCGATCACCTCGTCGTTCCACCCCGACGAGCGCACCCACGTCGAGTCGGTGCGCTACGGCAAGGGCAGCAACCTGATGGGCCTGCTCGGCACCGTGCTGACCGACGGCGTCGAGGGCACTCCGCGGTGGAAGGTGTGGCTCACGACGATGGCCGCGCGCCCGGCCGACGCACTTCGCTCCGTGAGCGTGCGTCGATGGTCGGAGCGGGGTGCGATCGCCCTCGTCATGCAGTCGGTCGACAACTCGCTCACGGTGTCCGGCGTGCGCACACGGCTCGGCCGATTCACGATCACCTCGCGCCAGGGGGAGGGGGAGCCGAACCCCACCTGGATCCCCGCCGGCAACGAGGCGGCCCGTCGCATCGCCCAGCAGATCGACGGGTTCCCGATGGGTCAGCTCGGGGACCTCATCGACGCACCGATGACTGCGCACTTCGTGGGTGGCGTCTGCATCGGCGCTGACTCCGATCGCGGCGTCATCGACGCCTACCACCGCGTCTTCGGCCACGAGGGCCTGCACGTCGTCGACGGTTCGGCGATCACCGCCAACCTCGGCGTCAACCCGTCGCTCACCATCACCGCGCAGGCCGAGCGGGCGATGGCCCTGTGGCCCAACAAGGGTGACGCGGACCCGCGTCCGGCCCTGGGTTCGGCGTACGTCGAGGTCTGCGCGATCGCCCCGCTGCGCCCGGTCGTCCCCGAGACGGCACCGGGAGCATTGCGCCTTCCGATCGTCGGCGTCCGGCACACCGCGATCGAGCCCAGCAGTCCCCCCACCCCCGGCTAGCCCATCGGGGGTCGGGGTCAGTCGGCGTCGCGCCAGGAGCGCCAGAGTGCGGCGTAGGCGCCGTCCGCCGCGACGAGCTCGTCGTGGCTGCCGAGCTCGGTGATCTGCCCGTCCGCGACGACAGCGATGCGGTCCGCGTCGTACGCCGTGTGCAGCCGGTGCGCGATCGCGATCACGGTGCGCCCCTCGAGCACCGCGTTGAGCGAACGCTCGAGGTGCCGTGCGGCGCGCGGGTCGAGCAGCGACGTCGCCTCGTCGAGCACCAGCGTGTGCGGGTCGGCGAGGATCAGGCGCGCGAGCGCGACCTGCTGCGACTGCCCGGGCGCCAGCGGGTGCCCACCTGACCCGACCTCGGTGTCGAGACCGGCGGGCAGCGCCTCCACCCACGGGAGCGCGTCGACGGACTCGAGCGCGGCGAGAAGCTCGGCGTCGTCGGCGCCGCGCTTGGCCAGGAGGAGGTTGTCGCGCAGCGAGCCCACGAACACGTGGTGCTCCTGGTTGACGAGCGCGACCTGGGTGCGCACCGACTCGGCCGGCATGCGCGCCAGCTCGGCCCCGCCCATCTCGACCGAGCCGGTGCGGGGCGCGTAGATGCCCGCCATCAACCGGCCGAGCGTCGACTTGCCGGCACCCGAGGGACCGACGAGCGCAAGCCGCTCGCCGGGTGCGACATCGAGGTCGATCCCGTGCAGCACGTCTCGCCCCGCGCGGTAGCCGAAGCGCACGTCGTCGACGACGAGGCGGTCGTCGGTCGGGACCAGCGTGTCGTCGGTCTCGGGGTCAGGCACCTCCTGCACGCCGACGAGCCGGGCGAGCGACGCCTGTCCGACCTGCAGCTCGTCGTACCACATGAGGATCTGGTCGACCGGCTCCACGAGCATCTGGGTCAGCAGGAGCCCGGTCGTGAGCTGCCCGAGCGAGATCGAGTCCTGCGTCACGAGCCAGCCGCCCCAGGCGAGCACACCGACGAGCGGCAGCACGTAGCCCGCCTCGATCCACGGGAACCACGTGCACCGCAGGTAGAGGGTGTAGCGCTCCCAGGACACCCAACGCCTGATCCGCGCGTCCGTGACGGAGATCCGCGACTGCTCGAGCCGGTAGAGCTCGACGGTCTGTCCGGCGTCGACAGTCTCGGCGACAGACGCGCTGACGGCGGCGTACGTCGCGGACTCGGCGCGGTAGGACTGCGGCGCACGCCGGAAGTACCACCGCGACGAGATGAGGATCGGCGGCACGGCCAGCAACCAGGCGATCGCGAGCTGGGCTGAGGTGACGAACAACGCCGCCGCCACCAGCCCCGCGGTCACCCGTGAGATGGTGATCTGCGGGATGGCCTCGCGCACGGCGTAGTTGAGGCGATCGATGTCGGTGGTCGTGCGCGACACGAGGTCGCCGGTGCCCGCGCGCTCGATGACCCCGGTCGGCAGGTTGACCGCGCGGGTGAGGAAGTCCTCGCGCAGGTCCGCGAGCGCCTCCTCACCGAGGATGCCGGCGCGCAGCCGGGTGATGCGGGTGAAGATCGTCTGGATCACCAACGCGGCGAGGAACCACAGCGCGGCCGTGTCGATCACCTGACGCGTCGTGCCGGCCGTGAGGCTCTCGACGAGCCCGCCGAGCACGAACGGGCCGGCCAGCCCCGCGATCGAGGCGACCGTGTTGGTGGCGATGATCGTCGCGAAGGCACGGCGATGCCGCCGCAGCAGCGAGCGCACATAGCGGCGCACGGTCTCCTCGCCCGCGATCGGCAGCGACGAGCCGGCCTGGGTGGAGGCGAGGAGGGCGTCCTCGGGGGGCTTCACGGCGAGCTCACCTCCTCACGGGTGACGACCGAGC
>JANMMN010000154.1:0-2383 GCA_031373405.1 Actinomycetes bacterium | reverse complement strand
GGTCTACCTGGCACTCACCTACGACCACCGCCTGGTCGACGGTGCCGATGCCGCCCGCTTCCTCGGCAGCATCAAGGCCCGGCTCGAGGAGGCGTCCTTCGACGCCGAGATCGGCCTCTGACTCGACCGCCAGCTCCCAGGAACCACCCCGTCGAGTGGCGGAGGTAACGACCGACACGGCCGCATCCGCGGGTCACACCCCACCACCGGGAGACGTGCATCTCAGGAGATGCCGCAAGATCAAGAGGGGATAGTCATGAGGATCGCCGCCATTCCGGGCGATGGGATTGGACGCGAGGTGCTTCCGGAGGCGGCCCGCATTCTGGATGCCGCACTCGCGCGGACCGGCGAGCAAGTGACGTGGACGTGGCTGGAGTGGGGATGCGACTACTTTGTCGAGCATGGGCGGATGATGCCGGTCGACGGGATCAGCGTCCTCGCTGCCCACGACGCGATCTTCCTCGGGGCGGTCGGTCGACCAGACGTTCCTGATCACGAGTCCTTGTGGGGACTGCTCATCCCGATCAGGCGGGAATTCGATCAGTACGTGAACCTGCGACCCATTCGTCTCCTCCCCGGGATCGAGTCGCGGGTGCTCCTGCCCGCGGGTCAGACCGTAGACATGCTGATCGTCCGGGAGAACACCGAGGGTGAGTACTCCGAGATGGGCGGCCGATTCGGTCGGGGCTCCAGTCATGAGTTCGCGATCCAGGAGAATGTGTTCACCCGGAGGGGTGTCGAGCGCATCGCTCGCTATGCCATGGCCCAGGCGAGAATGCGCTCGCGCCGAGTGACGTCGGCGACCAAGTCGAACGGCATAGTCCACACGATGCCGTTCTGGGATGAGGTCGTCTCGGGGGTAGCGGCGGAATTTCCCGACGTCGAGTGCAGCAGCAGGCTGGTGGACGCGTTGGCGGCTGACCTTGTCCTGCGGCCGCAGTCGTTCGACGTCATCGTCGGCTCGAATCTCTTCGGCGACATCCTGTCGGATCTCGCTGCAGCCGTCGTCGGAAGCCTGGGCGTGGCTGCGTCCGCGAACCTCAATCCGGAACGACGTCACCCATCCATGTTTGAGCCCGTACACGGCTCAGCTCCCGACATCGCCGGCAAGGGCATCGCCAACCCGGTCGGGGCCGTGTGGTCCGGTGCCATGATGCTCGACCATCTTGGATTCCGCGACGCTGCCGAGCTGATCATGCTGGCGGTGGAGAGCTCGCTCGATCACGAGTCCACCAGGACGGCTGACCTGGGCGGCTCGGCCAGCACAGACCATGCTGCCACTGCCATGCTGAACGTAGTGGCGACTGCTCACCGGCGTGAAGAAGTGTGGGAAGCCAAGAGCTCAGAAGCGTGAGAGGAGGCGTAGCCCGGCTCCTCCACCGCGCTCCTTGATCGTCGAATGTCCATGCCGGCTCAGCGAATCTGTGGAGCGGGTGACGGGATCCATCGATCGCCTTCCGGCGGTCTCCTCCCGTGCGCCTGTCCGACCCTGGACCCGCGTCGCGGTAGAGCTGTCCTGCGGGTGAACCGACGCCTCTACCGTATTGCTGGCGTGCTCACCGTCGACACCCCGAAGTCGGAGGCCGAGGCTCGGACGTTGCCGCTGCCCGCCGCCGCCGCGCACATCGGCCGTTCCTTTCCCGTCACCGCGGACGCCGTCGAGCGACTACGCGCCGCGAACGTCGTGAAGCAGGTGACGATGGGCAACCGCGCCTTCGAAGCGGTTGGGCTCTTCGAGGCGCTCACCGGATTCGAGCGAGTTCTCGCGAGCTCCGACACCGACTCTCACCTGTCCCCTCCGACCCGTCCGGTCTCGTTACTCCTGTCGTGTCCGACGATCTGCATCGACGCTGGCCCTTGACAGCGACACATCAGCGCGGGAGAGTTCGCACGCAAACCGGTTTGCGTCGATGCCTGAAGTCTGGGGAGAAAAGTCGGATGAGTCCGAGGAATGCCAGCGTGGTTGGAGCGCAACCCGCTTTGCGCCGGGGTCTCCCGACGATCGCTCAGGTCGCGGAGGCAGCCGGTGTCTCCAAGGCCACCGTCTCGCACGTGCTCTCCAGCAAGCGGCCGGTGTCGGCAGCAACTCGACTGAGGGTGGAGGGCGTCATCGCGGACATGGGCTACCAGCCGTCAGCGCTTGCCCAGTCCTTGGCGGTCAGCAGGTCGCAGACCGTGGCCCTCGTCATCCCGGACCTGACGAACCCGTATTACCCCTCGGTCGCTCGGGGTCTGCAGGAGATGCTCAGCCGACAGGGCTATCTCACCTTCGTTGCCGACTCCGGCTCAACACTGGCGACTGAGACTGGGCTGCTGGACGACGCCGTTCGGCGACGAGTCGATGGCCTCGTGGTCGCGGCGTTCGCTTTGACCGCAGCCGACC
>JANMMN010000113.1:0-19625 GCA_031373405.1 Actinomycetes bacterium | reverse complement strand
GCCCCCAACGAGGACGCCGTGCACCAGTGGGTGCAGATGGTCGGACGCAGCTATCTAGGGATCGCGCCGCACGACAAGCCGTGACCACCCGACACGTCACTGCGTGACAGGATCGCGCAGTGACGAACGACCCGGCGGTGGAGCCCGGACGCGTGTGGGCGGCCACGGCCGAGATCGACGAGGCGGTCGTACGCCGTTGGCGCCCGATCGCCCTCGCGACGGCCGTGGTGTTCGCGCTCAACGCCACCGTGATCGCGTCGTGGGTGGCGCGACTGCCCGCCACGCGCGACCGGCTCGACCTCGACGCGCGCACGATCGGCCTGACGCTGCTGATGGCCGGGCTCGGCTCGCTCGTCGCGATGCCGTTCGTCGGCAAGCTTGCCGCGCGCTGGAGCAGCAAGCCGGTCGTGCTCGGCGCGGCACTGCTCTGCGCCGTCTCCCTCGTCACGCTGTCGCTCACACCCGATGCACTGACCACCGGCATCGTGCTGTTCCTCCTCGGAGCGGCGTACGGCTCGTGGGACGTCGCGATGAACATCCAGGGCTCCTACGTCGACCGCCAGGCCGGCCGCGACTACATGCCGCGCTATCACGGCTCCTGGTCGGTGGGCGCCGCGCTCGGGGCCGGGCTCGGGGCGCTCGCCGCGGGGCTCGGTCTGGGCCTCACCACCCACCTGACCATCGCGGCGCTGATCGGCTGCGGCGGGGCAGCGCTCGTGGTGCTGCGCTGGTACGTCGACGACCGCGAGCCCGTCGCGACCGCAGTGCCCACCGCGGATCCGAGCTCCCCGACGTACCAGGGCGGCGGCCGGCGGCTGCTCAGCCGACGGCTCGTGCTCATCGGTGTCATCACCCTGTGCGCATGCCTGCTCGAAGGGGCGGCCGGCGACTGGTTCGCGCTCTACCTCACCGACGAGCGCGGTGCCACGGCCGTCGTCGCGGCGCTCGGCTACGGCACGTTCGCGGCGGCGATGGCGATCTCGCGGTTCTCCGGCACCAGCGTCATCCGGCGGTTCGGTCGCGTCGGCGCGATCCGCCTCGCGGGAGTCGTCGCGCTCATCGGCGTCCTCGCGACGCTCACGCTCCCGGGGATCCTGGGCGCGATCCTCGGCGTCGTCGCCTGGGGTGCGGGCATCGCGCTGGTGTTCCCCGCCGCGATGAGTGCCGGCGGCGAGACCCCTGGTCGGGCGGCCGACGGCATCGCGGCGGTGTCGACCATCGGGTACGGCGGATTCCTCATCGGTCCGCCGCTCATCGGCCTTCTCGCGCACGAGATCGGCCTGGGTCGAGCCCTCTGGCTCCTCCCGGCCCTGGCCGCAGGAATCCTCCTGCTTGCCCCAGCCGTAGCCCCGGCACCGGACGACCGCGCCGCGCGTCCCAGCTGATCGGGAGCTGCGACCCTCTCGAGCGGTTCCGCGAGCGAGGCGGGCGTCGGTCGGGTCAGGCCAGGTCGCGGGGGAACTGCTGGTGCCACTGGCGCTCCGCCACCACCTGCTCGCCCTCCATGGCCGTCAGGGAGATCGTCACGTCGTACGTCGTCTGGCCCGCGTGCACCTCGAGGATCGAGCGGGTCTTGACCGACACGGGGGTGCCCGTGCCGTCGTCGTCGAAGCGCAGGGTGAAGGTCACGTCGGCCGCGGCGGTCTGCTCGAAGGTGCGACGCGACACCGACACGCGCCCCTTGTAGTGCTCGACCACCGAGCCGTAGGGCGCGTCGTACGCCGAGCCATGGTCGACCACGCAGGTCGTCGTGCGGGCGAGCACGTCACGCTCCACCCGCCACACCACCCCGTGGGCGGACTCCGACGAGGTCGGGTCGCCCGGCACGAACTCCGGCGTCGCGGCGGTGGGGTCGGGCGTGTACGCCGGGAGCAGGAGCCGTCCGCCACGCACCGAGAGGACCACCGGCGCCGGCGGAGCCGCCGTGTTGGGCCAGTCCGCGCCGGCGATCGACAGGCGCAGCACGTGACCCGGGCGCCACTGCCACGCCGTCGCCTCGAGCTCCACCACCACCTCGACCACCTCGCCCGGCACGAGTGCCACGGCCGTGTCCAGGCCGCCGCGGCGGGTCAGGTTGAGCGTGCCGCGCGTGACGAGGGTCGATGTGCCGTCCGCCGCGACGTCGGTCAGCTTCGCCGACACCGTGGCGACGGGCGCGTCGACGGAGATCGTCAGCTCGACGCGGGCGCTGCCCGCGATCTCGAGCCCGTCCGGGTCGAAGTCCCAGGTGAGCGAGTCGGCGTCGTCGTAGCGCTGGTCGAGCGGCTGACCGTAGGGCAGGTGCCCCGCGCACGAGATCCAGGCAGCGGTGCCGACATCGGGCTTCACGACGTACGGCAGCCGGGCGACGAGCGCGTGCTCGACCCACGACGAACGCGGAGACGGCCACGAGTCGGCCCGCCACTCCCCGGGCACGGTGTCGAGGTCGGGCTCCGGCCGGTGCGAGTGCTGGGCGTACCAGACCGCGGTCGGCTCGGTGTCGACTCCGTTCTCGATGCCGCGCAACCAGCGGTCCCACCACGCGACCATCTCGGGGACGAGGTCGATCCGCGGACCGGGTGAGGACGACGACGTCGACGCGTGCGACCACGGACCGGCCAGCAGCCGCCTCGGCACACCCGCGTCACCGAGCTTCTCCATGGTGCGGAAGGAGTTGTTGCGGTAGCCGTCGGCCCAGCCAGCCACGATCATCACCGGGCAGGCGATCCGGTCGTAGCCAGGCCGCACCGACCCGTGCCGCCAGTAGGCCCCGTCCCGCTGGTGCCGCAGCCAGGTGAGCAGCCAGGGCTCGTGCTCGTCGATCCGCTGCCGCCACTCGTCGCGCCAGGTGGGTCCGAACACCGTCGGCACGGGCGGCAACGCGTTCATCGGTGTCATGTAGTGGCAGTAGTCGACGAGGTCGATCCACTTGCGCAGTCCGCCCATGTGGTGGACGTCGTCGGTGTACCGGTCGTCGGTCGCGTAGATCGCGATGACCGCCTTGAGCTCCGGTGGGCGTTCGCACGCCATCTGCAAGGAGTTGAAGCCGCTGTAGGACGTGCCGTACATGCCGACGTTGCCGTCGCACCACGGCTGCGCGGCCAGCCAGGTGAGCACCTCGGCGAGGTCGCGCTGCTCCTGCGCCGGGTACTCGTCGGTGGCGCGACCGCCGCTGCTGCCCGTGCCGCGAAGGTCGAGCCGGGCCACGGCGTACCGGTGGTCGTCGCGCAGGCGGACGTACTCCGGCCGGTACGACGAGGTCATGTCGTCCTTGCGGTAGGGCAGCGCCTCGAGGATGCACGGTTGCGCCCCGACCGACTCGTGCGGGAGGTAGAGAGTCACGGCCAGGAACACTCCGTCGCCCATCGGGACCCAGGCGTCGAGCTTCGTGCCCGCCAGCACCGCGGGGGCCTCGACCACGGAGTCCGCGACATCGGCCGCGACGGGTTCCGCGTCGATGTCAGTAACCTCGCTGACGACCGTGTCGTCGGTGCTGCGTGAGTCCTGGGTCGGCTCGGTCATCGGGGAGACCCTTCACGGAGGAGGCGGCGCAGGTCGTCGATCGGGAGCGCGGGGATCGTGCGGCCCTCGACGCCGGTGACGTCGTGCGCGCTCAGCAGTGCAGCGAGCACGGCCTCCTCGCTCGCGTCGACGGCAGCCTCGAAGTAGGGATCGAGCGCGCGGCCGGTGATCGGCGTGCCGGGCGGGCTCTCGCCGCGGGGGGCGCGCAGGCCCAGCGCGACGCCGAGGAAGATCTCCCCGGACGCGTGGTGCGCGGTGGAGCCGGTGCGCGCGAGCCCGAGGCCCAGCCGTCGGGCGAGGCGCTCGCACGCGACGTGGTCGAGCGGGGCGTCGGTCACCACGATCCCCAGGCACGACCCCGCCGGCGGCGGGGCGGCGTGGGCGGGGGCACCGAGGGCGCGGCCGACGGCAACGCCGTCGACCGTGAGCCGGTCCCACTGACCGAAGTTGGTGAGCAGCACGACCCCGACGGTGTGACCGTCGGGCAGCAGCCGTGACGACGTACCCACGCCACCCTTCCAGCCGAAGCAGGACAGCCCGGTGCCCGCGCCGACCGCGCCCTGGTCCGGGGCCACGCCGGAACCGGCGGAGACGCGTGCGTCGGCGAGGGCGGCTGCGACGTGCTCGTCGGTGACGTGCATGTGGCGGGGGTCGTTGAGCCAGGAGTCGTCGCACTCGCCGACCGCGGGGATGATCACGTCGTCGATGCCGATCCGCGGCTGCTCGGCCATGAGCAGCCGGCAGGCCGCGTCGTAGACCCGCCCGACCTGCATCGTCGAGGTGAGGAAGACCGGCGTCTCGAGCAGCCCCCACTCCTCGATCTGGCTGCGCCCGGTGAGCTCGCCCGCCCCGTTGAGGATCGCCACGCCCGCGGGTGCGGGGTGGGTCCAGGAATCACCGCCGAGGTCGAGCACCGTCACCCCGGTGCGCGCGGTGCCGTGACCGAAGGGCGGCGGTGCGTCGTCGTAGACGACCGTGGCGTGACCGAGCCCGACCCCGGGCACGTCGACCACCGAGTTCGTCGCTCCGGTGGGGAGCGAGCCGATCCTGACTCCCAGGTCAGCAGCCGTGGCCATGCCTCGCATCCTGCCGCAGCGGGGCGCCGCTGCGGGAGGGCGACGCGCTCCCCCGGCCGCGCATGTCGTCCGGACGGTCGTGTGTTTGCCATGCTGCGCCTGTGAGCGCCCTCGTCGTCCGCAGCGGCACCTGCCTGCTGCACGTCCCCGGTGCGGAGATCTGGGTCGGGGTCCGCACGCCCGGCACCGAGCTGCCCGAGCGGGCGGCCCGGATCGAGACGGCGCTGCGCGCGGCGAATCACCGGGTCGTGGAGAGCGCGGCGCACGGGGACGACGTGCTCCTCGCGGTGCACGACCCGCGCCTCGTCGAGCACCTGCGCACCGTCTGGGCGAGGTGGGTCGAGGCGGGGTTCCCCGAGGATCCGGGCCAGGACCGCGTCGTCCCGTATCTGATCCCGAGCGCGGGGATGCTCGACGGGCTGCCCGAGCGTGAGCCGACCGCGGTGCACGCCGCCGCCGGCCGCTGGTGCTACGACACGATGACCCTCGTCGGCCCTGGCACCTGGGCGGCCGCCCGCGCGGCGGTGGACGTCACGCTGACCGCGGTCGACGCGGTGGTCGCCGGCGAGCCGCTCGCGTACGCGCTCACGCGACCGCCCGGACATCACGTGACCCGGTCGGCGTACGGCGGGTCCTGCTACCTCAACAACGCCGCCGTCGCGGCGCAGGCGCTGCGCGACGCGGGGCACGAACGGGTCGCGGTCGTCGACATCGACGCGCACCACGGCAACGGCACCCAGTCGCTGTTCTACGACCGCTCCGACGTGCTCTATGCCTCGTCGCACGTCGACCCCGGAGCGGGCTGGTTCCCGCACTACGCCGGGTTCGCGGACGAGACAGGTCGACGTGCCGGTCTCGGCGCGAACCTCAACCTGCCGCTCGCGCCCGGCACCGACGACGCCGAGTGGCTCGCCGCGCTCGACCGGATCGTCGCGGCCGTGGACGCAAGCCGAGCGACAGCGCTGGTGGTCTCGCTCGGCGTCGACGCGGCCGCGGCCGACCCGGAGTCACCGCTGCAGATCAGCCACGACGGCTACGAGGAGGCCGGGCGCCGCCTCGCCGCGCTCGGCCTGCCGACTGTCGCGGTCCAGGAGGGCGGCTACCACCTGGACACCCTCGGCGACCTCGTCGCGGTGACGCTGCGCGGCCTCACCGCCCGCTGAGCAGCCGGCTCGAGCGGGGACGCTCCGCTCGGCGCGGCGCGGCGTCGTACGGCATGCTGGCGAGGTGGCGGACATCCTGATCGAGCCCCCAGGCGAGATCGATCCGTCGCGTCCGGACATCCTCGTCCGGGGCACGCTGCGCAACGGGCTGCGCGTGGTGATCAGGCCGCTGCACCCCGAGGACCGCGACCAGCTCGCGGAGGGCTTCGAGGGGTTGTCCGAGCGCAGCCGCTACCTGCGCTTCCTCACCGGCAAGCGGGTGCTCTCGGAGCGGGGCCTCGACACGCTGGTCGACCGGGTGGACCAGGTCGACCACGTCGCTCTGGCCATGTGGTGGGCCCGCACCTCGCGGGCCGACATCCTGCTGGGCGACGCGCGCTTCATCAGGCTCCCCGACGATCCCGAGTGCGCGGAGGTCGCGGTGGCGATCGCCGACGAGATCCACGGGCAGGGTGCGGCCACCCTCATGCTGACCGTGCTCAAGCAGCGAGCGCTCGCCGGTGGAGTCCATCGGTTCTCGGCGGTGATGTCGCCGGAGAACGAGGCGTCGCACCGGATGATCCTGCGGCTCGGTCCGGTGATCCGAGACGTCTACGTCGACGGTGTCCGCGAGCTCGAGGTCTCCCTCGACGATCCCGACCCCCAGACCTGACCGGTCAGGACCAGGGTCGGTTCAGGGTCGGCTCAGGGCCGGATCGGCTTGGCTGGCGCGACGGCAGGCACCAAGGTGGAGTCATGACCAACACGATCACCAGCGGATCTCCTGGCGGCGTCGCCGCCGCGGGTTCCCGCGGGTCGACGCTCTCGATCTCGCACCTCACCAAGCACTTCGGACCCATCGTGGCCGTCGACGACCTGTCGTTCACGGTCGAGCCGGGACGCGTCACCGGATTCCTCGGGCCCAACGGCTCGGGCAAGACCACCACGCTGCGCTGCCTGCTCGGTCTCGTCGCCCCGACATCCGGCACCGCCACGATCGACGGCCACCGCTACCACGACATCGCCATGCCGTCGCGGACCGTCGGCGCGGCGCTCGAGGCGACCGGGTTCCACCCGGGCCGCACCGCCCGCAACCACCTGCGGGTGCTGGCGCGAGCCGGCGGGATCGACGAGCGCCGGGCGGACGAGGTGCTGGCGCTGGTCGGCCTCACCGAGTCGACTGCTCGCGGGGTCGGCGGGTTCAGCCTCGGCATGCGCCAGCGGCTGCAGCTCGCGGCAGCGCTGCTCGGAGACCCCGGCGTCCTCGTCCTCGACGAGCCCGCCAACGGGCTCGATCCCGAGGGGATCGCCTGGCTCCGCGCCTTCCTGCGCCACCTCGCGTCGGAGGGACGCACCGTGCTCGTCTCGAGCCACATGCTCTCCGAGGTCGAGCAGACCGTCGACGACGTCGTGATCATCGCGAAGGGCCGGTTCGTGAGGGGCTGCCCGCTGGTCGACCTGACCGACCTCGGTCAGCGTCTCGTGGTCCGTACGCCGCAGCCGACCGAGCTGATCGCGGCTCTCGCGACGAGCGCGCCGCAGGCCCGGGTCACGACCCAGGACGACGGAAGCCTGCTCGTCGAGGACGTCGACCCACCCGTCGTGGGCCGGGCCGCTCTCGAGGCGCGCGCCGAGCTGCACGAGCTGCGTGCCGCGACCTCCGATCTCGAAGGAATCTTCCTCTCACTCACCGCCGGAGAGCAGTCATGAGCGTCCAGACCCGACCGGCCTCAGCCCCCCCGATCGCCGCGCCGCGCCGGCTCGTCGCCTCGGAGCTGCTCAAGGTGACGAGCACGAAGATGTGGCTCGGCATGCTCGTCGGTGTGGTGATCTTCATCGGGATCGGCATGGCGGCCAGCATCTTCGCGCCCCAGCAGCCGGGTGTCAGCGTGCCGACCCTCGAGACCCCCGAGGGCATGCGCAACCTGTTCGCGAACGCCGGCGGTGCCTACGTCTTCGCGATCGTCATCGGTGCGCTCGGGATGACTCAGGAGCTGCGCCACCAGACCCTGTCCTCGATGCTGCTCGCAGAGCCTCGGCGCAACCGGGTCATGGTCGCCAAGATGGCGGCGTACTCCGTCGTCGGCGCGATCTACGGGCTGGTCGGGGTCGTGTTCGGGTACGCGCTCGCCTTCGCCCTGCTGCCGCTCAAGGACCACGCCGACATCCCCACCACCGCGCTCTGGCAGATCGCCGGCGGCGCGATCCTGGGCAGCGCCCTGTTCGCCGTGCTCGGCGTCGCGATCGGCACCCTGGTCCGCAACCAGATCGGCGCGATCCTCGGCATCCTCGTGTGGGTGCTGCTCATCGAACAGCTCGTCGTCGCGTTCCTCCCGGACGTCGGCAAGTGGCTGCCCGGCGGCGCACTGACCGGTGTCCTGCAGGCGACCGGCATCAACGGAGCCACCTACCTCCCGATCTGGGGAGGTGCGCTGGTGCTTCTCGGCTACACCGCCCTGTTCGGCACCCTCGCGGCACTCACCACCCAGCGCCGCGACATCACCTGACCCCACGTCGTGCCCAGGTGCCCGAGCTCACCAGGGGACAGGGACGCGGTCCTCCCACAGCAGGCCGGTCACCGTGCCCGCGACCACGGGCCGGGCGGCGAGCCACACCGCGGTCGCCGCGCCCTGCTCCGCCGACCGAGGAGCGTCCTGGCCACCCATGTCGGTGCGGCAGTGCGCGGGGCAGGTGGCGTCGACCAGGACACCGCGTCGGCCACCACCCAGCTCGGCGGCGAGGTTCTTCGTGTAGGCGTTCACCGCCGCCTTCGACACCCGGTACGCCGCCAGCCCCCCGTCGGTGCCGGGGCCTGACATCCGCCCCAGGCACGCGCTCACCGTGATGATCCGACCGTCGCGCCGGGCGACCATCGCCGGGGCGAAGGCCGACACGACGTGGTGCACACCGTCAAGATTCGTGCCGAGCACGCGACGCCACTCCTGCGACGAGGTCCGCAGCGTCTTCGCCGTCCGCTCGCTCATCACGGCCGCGGCACAGAGCAGGACATCGACGTCGGCGAGCGACCCGAGCGAGTCGCGCAGCCGGTCGACTGCCGACCCGTCGGCGACGTCGCATCCGCGCCCGACGGCGTCGAGGCCCTGCTCGACGAGGGCCGCTGCGGCCGCGTGCGCCCGCTGCTCGTCGCGACCCACGAGGACGACGGTGGCTCCGAGCCGGGCCATGGCCGCCGCCGCGGCATACCCGATGCCCCGCGAGCCGCCGGTCACCAGCGCCACCCGACCCTCCAGCGCGTCACCGGTCAGGTCGTCGATCACACGGTCGGGATCCATGGACCAAGCCTGCGTTCGCGCACTCCGAGGCGCACGTCGAGGTGGTGGGAGATCATCGGACCATGGACTTCAGCATCCCCGAGGAGCTCACCGCGCTCCGTCAGTCGTTCGCGTCGTTCCTCGACCACGAGGTGCGGCCGATCGAGGAGCGTCTGCTCCCGGAGATGTGGTCGTACTCCCCCGACCGCGAGCTGCTGTACGCCGGTGCTCGCGAGGTGGTGGCGCGCTCCGTCCAGGCCGGGTTCTACGCTGCGTACATGCCGTCGTCGGTCGGCGGGCAGGACCTCTCGACCCTCGGGACAGCGCTGCTCGTGGAGGACGCGGCCGCGTCCGGGCTGCGTCTGGCGATGGCGGCCGTCGCGCCCCCCAACCCGAGCGGCCCCACCCCGTTGCTGCTCGGCATGCCCGAGCACCTCTGGCCGCGGTACGTCGAGCCGATCGTGCGCGGCGAGGCCACGATGTGCTTCGCGCTCACCGAGCCGGAAGCCGGCTCGGACGCGCAGTCGATCCGCACCCGAGCCACCCGGCAGGACGACGGCAGCTGGGTCCTCCACGGGCACAAGCACTACATCACCAACGCCGACAAGGCCGACCTTGCGATCGTCTTCGCCGTGACCGACGCCGAGAAGCGGGCTGCGGGAGGCATCACCGCGTTCGTCGTCCCGAGTGATCAGTTCACGCGAGGCAAGGTGCAGTGGACGATCGCCGACTCGCACCCCGCCGAGATCTTCCTCGACGGCGCGCACGTGCCCGCCGACCACGTCATCGGCGAGGTCGGCCTCGGCTTCATGGCCGCCATGTCGTTCCTCAACTCGGGCCGGGCCTTCATCGGCGCGCAGGCCCTGGGCCTGGCCGAGTTCGCGCTCGCCGAGGCCGTGTCGTACGCGCAGACCCGCACGGCGTTCGGGAAGCCGATCGGCAAGTTCCAAGGGGTGTCGTTCCCGCTGGCCGAGAGCAAGGCAGACATCGAAGCGGTCCGCTGGCTCGTCTACCACCTGGCGTGGGCGGTCGACGAGGGCCAGGCGCCGATGCTCGACGCATCGATCACCAAGATGTACGCCACGGAGAAGTGCTACGCCGTCGCCGACCGCGCGGTGCAGACGTTCGGCGGCATGGGGCTGCTCCGCGAGGGGCCGGTCGAGCGGGTGCTGCGGCACCTGCGGATGCTGCGCGTGGTCGAAGGCGCCACCGGGATCCAACAGCTCGTGGTGAGCCGGACGATGGGGCTCTGACCCCTCGATCGACCACCGTGGTGCGGGGCTAGGCTGACCCAGTCCAGCCCGGCGCACGAGTCGGGCGCTCCAGGTGAACGAAGGGTCGTCGATGTCGACGTCGGAACCGTCGCAGGTCACGAGCGATCAGAGCATCCGACTCGCCGCCTTCGGGCCCAACGAGTGGCTCGTCGACGAGATCTACCAGCAGTACCTCACCGACCGGAGCAGCGTCGATCCTGCCTGGTGGGACTTCTTCGAGGACTACGTCCCCACCGAGCACGCCGGTGCCGACCTCGTCGCCGCCGCCACCTCGGCCCGGGCCGCGCACCGCGCCGAGGTCGAGGCGGCCGAGGTCGCCCACGACGCCGAGGTCGCCACCCACGAGGCGGCCACGGTCCTCGCGCCCGAGGCCACCATCGCCGCACCGGCGACCCTCGCCACCCCCGCTGCGGCGCCAGCACCGCCGGCGGTCGTTCCCGTCGCCGTCGTCGCGGTGGAGCCCACGCTGCTCAAGGGCGCGGCGGCCCGCGTCGTCACCAACATGGAGTCGAGCCTCACCGTCCCGACCGCGACGAGCGTGCGCGCGATCCCGGTGAAGCTCCTCGTCGACAACCGCATCGTCATCAACAACCACCTCGCCCGGGCCCGCGGCGGCAAGGTCTCCTTCACCCACCTCCTCGGCTGGGCCGTCGTGCAGGGCCTCAAGGCGATGCCGGAGATGAACTACGGCTACGTCGAGGTCGACGGCAAGCCGGCCGTCATGAAGAACACGCGGATCAACCTCGGCCTCGCGATCGACCTCGCGAAGCCCGACGGCACCCGCTCGCTCCTCGTGCCCAACATCAAGGACGCCGAGGGCCTGGACTTCGCGACGTTCTGGTCGACGTACGAAGAGCTCGTCCGTAAGGCGCGCGGCGGCAAGCTCACCGTCGACGACTTCGCCGGCACCACCGCCAGCCTCACCAATCCCGGCGGCATCGGCACCGTGCACTCGGTGCCGCGGCTCATGGCGGGCCAGGGCCTCATCGTCGGCGTCGGCGCCATGGACTATCCCGCGGAGTGGCAGGGCGCGGCGTTCGAGACGATCGCGCGGCATGCCATCAGCAAGGTCACGACGCTGACCTCCACGTACGACCACCGGATCATCCAGGGAGCACAGTCCGGCGAGTTCCTCCGGGTCGTGCACCAGCTGCTGCTCGGCGAGAACGGCTTCTACGACGAGATCTTCGCCGCGCTCAAGATCCCGTACGAGCCGATCCGCTGGGCTGCGGATATCGCGACCGCCCACGACGACGACCTCGACAAGACCTCACGCGTGCACGAGCTCATCCACGCGTTCCGGGTGCGCGGTCACCTCATGGCCGACACCGACCCCCTGGAATACAGCCAGCGCGGTCACATCGACCTCGACGTCTCCAGTCACGGGTTGACCCTCTGGGACCTCGATCGCGAGTTCGCCACCGGTGGCTTCGGTGGGAAGCCGTTCAAGAAGCTGCGCGACATCCTCGGCGTCCTGCGCGACGCCTACTGCCGCACCCTGGGCATCGAGTACATGCACATGCAGGACCCCGAGCAGCGGGCCTGGATCCAGGAGCGGGTGGAGCGCCGCTACGACAAGCCACCGCGCGAGGAGCAGCTGCGCATCCTGCGCCGGCTCAACGCCGCCGAGGCGTTCGAGACGTTCCTGCAGACGAAGTACGTCGGCCAGAAACGCTTCTCGCTCGAGGGTGCGGAGTCGGTCATCCCGCTGATGGACGCCGTGCTCTCGGCCGCTGCGGAGGACGGCCTCGACGAGGTCTGCATCGGCATGCCGCACCGCGGCCGGCTCAACGTGCTCGCCAACATCGCCGGCAAGTCCTACGGCCAGATCTTCCGCGAGTTCGAGGGCGACTTCGAGGTCGAGGGCTCGGTGCAGGGCTCCGGCGACGTGAAGTACCACCTCGGCACGAGCGGCACGTTCACCGCGGAGAGCGGCGAGACCATCCCGGTCTACCTCGCCGCCAACCCGTCGCACCTCGAGGCCGTCAACCCGGTGCTCGAGGGAATCGTCCGCGCCAAGCAGGACCTCCTCCCGCGCGGGCGGATCTTCTCCGTGCTGCCGATCCTGCTGCACGGCGACGCCGCCTTCGCCGGCCAGGGCGTGGTGACCGAGACGCTCAACCTCTCGCAGCTGCGCGGCTACCGCACCGGCGGCACGATCCACATCGTCGTCAACAACCAGGTCGGCTTCACGACGTCACCGGAGTCGTCGCGCTCGTCGGTCTATGCGACCGATGTCGCCCGCATGGTGCAGGCGCCGATCTTCCACGTCAACGGCGACGACCCCGAGGCGGTCGTCCGCGTCGCGCGGCTCGCCTACGAGTTCCGCCAGGAGTTCCAGAAGGACGTCGTCGTCGACATGGTGTGCTACCGCCGACGCGGTCACAACGAGGCCGACGACCCTTCCCTGACGCAGCCGCTGATGTACAACCTCATCGACGCGAAGCGGTCGACCCGCAAGCTCTATACCGAGGCGCTCATCGGTCGCGGCGACATCTCGGTCGAGGAGGCCGAGGCGGCGCTGCGCGACTACCAGGGGCAGCTCGAGCGCGTCTTCACCGAGACCCGCGACGCGATGGCGCACCCGACCGAGAAGTCGCACCCCGTGCCGGCGCCGTTCCCGGCGGTCGTCACCACCGCGATCACCGACGACACCGTCACCCGCATCATGGCCTCGCAGGTCGAGATGCCGGAGGGCTTCACGGTGCACCCACGACTCCTCCCCCAGCTGCAGCGTCGGGCGAACAGCGTGCTGGACGCCACCATCGACTGGGCGACCGGCGAGACCCTCGCGCTCGGTTCGCTGCTGCTCGAGGGCCGCAGCGTCCGGCTCGCGGGTCAGGACACCCGCCGCGGCACGTTCGGTCAGCGTCATGCGGTGATCGTCGACCGCATCACCGGGGTCGAGCACACTCCGCTGAAGTACCTCGCCGACCGCGACAACCGACAGTTCTTCTTCGTCTACGACTCATTGCTCTCCGAGTACGCCGCGATGGGATTCGAGTACGGCTACTCGGTGGCCCGCCCCGACGTGCTGGTGTGCTGGGAGGCGCAGTTCGGCGACTTCGCCGACGGGGCGCAGACGATCATCGACGAGTTCATCACCTCGGGCGAGCAGAAGTGGGGCCAGCTCTCCGGCGTCACCCTGCTGCTCCCTCACGGCTACGAGGGCCAGGGCCCGGACCACTCCTCAGCACGGATCGAGCGCTACCTGGCGATGTGCGCCCAGGACAACATGACCGTGGCGATGCCCTCGACGCCGGCGTCGTACTTCCACCTGCTGCGCTGGCAGGCCATCGCCCCGCACCACAAGCCGCTCGTGGTCTTCACCCCGAAGTCGATGCTGCGGCTCAAGGCAGCAGCCTCGGCCCGCGAGGACTTCACCGCGGGCACCTTCCGCCCGGTCATCACCGACGACGCGGTCGAGGCACCCGGCGTACGCCGGATCCTGATCTGCAGCGGCAAGATCACCTACGACAGCTGGCCGAGCGCGCACGGAACGGTCGCACCGATGTCGCAGTCGTGCGCCTCGAGCGGCTCGCCCCGCTGCCGACCGAGGAGCTCACCACGGCGCTCGCCGCGTTCCCGCGCGACGCCGAGCTCGTCTACGTGCAGGAGGAGCCGGCCAACCAGGGCGCGTGGCCGTTCGTGGCGCTCAACCTGCCGACCATCGACGGCCGGGCGCTGCGGCGCATCTCGCGCCCCGCGGCGGCGACCACGGCGGTGGGCACGCACAAGGTGCACGAGCGTGAGCAGGCCGAGATCGTCGCGACCGCGTTCGCCTAAGGAGGCCGAGGTGTACTTCACGGACCGCGGGATCGAGGAGCTCGAGGCCCGTCGCGGCGAGGAGGAGGTCTCGTTCCTCTGGCTCGGCGAGCGACTGCGCAGCTTCGTCGACCTCAACCCGGAGTTCGAGACCCCGGTCGAGCGGCTCGCCGTCTGGCTCGCGCGCCTCGATGACGACCCCGACGAGGACTGAGAGCCTCGCCCCGCCTTCCGGCGCTGGCACGATGAGCCTGTGACGCTCGCCGAGGAACTTACCGCGAGCGGGGTGCGGGCCGGCGAGCCGTTGGCGCTGGCCGTGATCCCGGGCACGGGGGTGGCGCTCGCCTGGAGCACGGGGTCGCGCGTCGTCGCGTCGCCGGATCCGCTCGACGTCGTCGCCGAGATCGAGGTGCTGGGGCCGCGCTGGGTCTGGTGGACCGCGGCCGGCAGCGCGGTCGCGCTCGTCGAGGCCGGGATCCGGCCGCGCGCCTGCTGGGATCTCGGTGCCGTGGGCCGGCTGCTGCACGGCCTGTCCCGCGACGACGAGGGCGCGGTGTGGGCGGCCGGCCACGGCCTCCCGGAGCCGCCGTACGCCGAGGGCGAGCTGACTCTGCTCGACCTCGCCGGCGAGGCCGGCGACGCACTGCGCGACGACGGAGCGCTGAGCCGCGAGTGGGTGCGTGGCGCCTGGGCGAGCGACCTCGACGCCGCGCGGCGCTGGGCGTCGTTGGCGCTCGAGCTGCAGCAGCGGCAGGAGTCCGCCGTACGCCTGCTTGCTGATCGTCGTGCTGCTCCCGGTGCCTCGCCGCTCCCTTACCTGGTGGCGCTGTCGGAGTCGATGGCCGCACTGCTGTGCGTCGAGCTCGGGAACGACGGCCTCCCGATCGACCGCACGGTCCTCGAGGGGTTCCTTGTCACGACCGTGGGACCCCGGCCGCGCAGCGAGGGGGAGGAGGTCGCGGCGCGCCAGGCCCGTGACTCGCTCGTGTGGGGGGAGTTCCCGGGCGAGCCGGTCGACCTGCGCAACCCGGCCACCGTGCGCGACCTGCTCGCCCGTGTCGGCATCGACGTGCCTGACACGAGGTCGTGGCGGCTGGAGCCGTACGCCGCGTCGTCCACGGCCGTCACGTCACTTCTCGCGTGGCGCAAGGCCGAGCGCATCGCGACGACCTACGGCTGGTCGTGGTCCGAGCGCGACATCGCCGTCGACGACCGGCTGCGCGGCGTGTGGGGCGCAGCGGAGGGCGCCGGACGGATGACGGCGTCCGCCGGCTTGCACAACCTCCCCACGGAGCTGAGGCCGGCCGTGCGCCCACGCCCAGGTCGCGTGCTCGTCCGCGCCGACCTCGGGCAGGTGGAGCCACGCGTGCTCGCGGCCGTGTCCGGAGACGTCGCGCTGGCCGAGGCCGCACGCGAGGACGACATGTACGCACCCGTCGCGCGCGCTCTGGGCAGCGACCGACCCACGGCTAAAGTGGCTGTGCTTGCTGCGATGTACGGCCAGACCACCGGGCCGGCGGGCGCAGCGCTCAAGGACATGGACCGGGCGTACGCCACGGCGATGGCGTTCCTGCGCGCGGCCGAGGACCACGGGCGCCGCGGCGTCGACCTGCGCACCTACGGCGGGCGGCTGCTCCGCCTGTCCGGTCTCGCCGACGTGCTCGCCGATGCCGGGGGGGCCGAGTCGACCGTCGCGCACTCCTATGGCCGCTTCGCCCGCAACGCCGTCGTGCAGGGGGCCGCGGCGGAGCTGTTCAAGGCGTGGGCCGCGACGGTGCGCGCCGGGCTCGTCGGCATCGACGCGCGGATCGTGCTCTGCCTGCACGACGAGCTGCTGGTGGAGACGGCGGCGGCCGACGCGCCGCGTGTCGTCGAGGTGGTCAACTCCTCGCTGCAGTCGAGCGCCTCGTGGTGGTGCGCGGGCAGCGGCGTCCGGTTCGTGGCCGACTCCTCGATCGTGGAGTCGTGGGCCGACGCGAAGTAGGTCAGGTCCCCGTGGTGAGGACGAGCTTGCCGACGACGTCACCGGACGCGAGCCGCTCGAAGGCGTCGCGCGCGTCGTGCAGGTCGTAGGTCGCCTCGATCGTCGGACGCACACCGGTGTCGATGAGGAGCGCCGCGAGCGCGTCGAGCTCGTCGCGGGTGCCCATGGTCGAGCCGATGATCGCGAGCTGCAGGAAGAAGACCCGCGCGAGGTCGGCCGGAGGGTTGGGGCCGCTGGTCGCACCAGACACCACGACCGTGCCGCCCGGACGCAACGCCTTGAGCGAGTGCGACCAGGTCGCCTCACCGACGGTCTCGATGACCGCGTCGACGCGCTCGGGCAGCCGTGCCCCGTTCTCGAAGACCGCGTGCGCACCGAGCTCGAGCGCCCGCGCACGCTTGGCCTCGTCGCGGCTGGTGACCCAGACGCGGTAGCCCATCACGTCAGCAAGCTGGATCGCGGCCGTGGCGACACCGCCGCCGGCGCCCTGCACGAGCACCGTGTCACCGACGCGGAGCCCTGACTTGGTCGCGAGCATCCGGTACGCCGTGAGCCACGCCGTCGGCAGGCACGCGGCCTCCGCGAAGCTGAGCTCCTCGGGCTTGGCCACGACGTTGCGAGCCGGCACGGCGACGGTCTCCGCGAACGTGCCGGGGTGCACCTCGGAGAGCAGGCTGCGCGCTGGGTCGAGCGTCTCGTCGCCGTGCCCGGCGTCGGGGTCACCGATCACCCCGTGGACGATGACCTCGTCACCGTCGTCGAGGACACCGGCGGCGTCGCAGCCGAGGATCATCGGCAGCCTCTCCCCACGCAGCCCGACCCCCTTGAGACTCCACAGGTCGTGGTGGTTGAGGCTCGCGGCGCGCACGTGCACGCGCACCCAGCCCACCGGCACGACCGTGTCGGGCACCTCGCCGAGCGTGAGCCCGGTCAGCGGATGGTCGGGATCGAGGCTGGTGGCGGTGACTGCGAACACCTCTCCGACACTACCCGCGGTCCCCGGCGGCCGCTCTCGGCCGAACAGGCGGTGCTCGCCCCGGACGGTCGGCTCGGGCATCCTGGCGACGTGACCGAAGAGATGAGCTCCCGCTGGCCGGGCCGGCTGATGGTGCTGCTCGGTGGTGTCGCAGGCGCGGCCGGTGGCCTGGTCAGCTTCGTGCTGGTCGTCGCCACCGCTCTCGACGGCAGCGGATCCGGACCCGGAGCCTCCACGGCGGTCCCCCTCGTCGCGGGGCTGCTGGTCGGTGGGCTCATGGCCACCCTGGGCTGGCGCCGGCTGGGTCGACGCCCGACGCCGGCGGCCCTGCTCGGCGCGGTCGTCGCCGCGGTCGGGGCACTCACCCCGTGGGTGGGCGCGCTGCTCGTCGGGTCGCTGCAGTGAGTCAGTGACGTCGGGGCTATGCCCTGCGTAAGACGCCCTCAGCCACCGCCGCGGCAGCCACCGCGGCCGCCACGGTCGGGGCCAGCCGCGGGTCGAACGGGTCAGGCACGATCCGTTCGGGACCGAGGTCGTCGGCCACGAGCCCCGCGATCGCCTGCGCGGCAGCCAGTTTCATCCCCTCGGTGATGCGGGTTGCGCCACTGTCGAGGGCGCCGCGGAAGATGCCCGGGAAGGCGAGCACGTTGTTGATCTGATTGGGGAAGTCGCTGCGCCCGGTGGCGATCACCGCAGCGCCGGCCGCCTTCGCGACGTCGGGGTGGATCTCGGGATCGGGGTTGGCGAGGGCGAAGATGATCGCGTCCGGCGCCATGGAAGCGACGACCTCGACCGGGACGGTGCCCGACGAGACCCCGATGAACACGTCCGCACCGCGCAGCGCGTCGAACAGGCTGCCGACGAGGCCAGCCCGGTTGCTGCGCGCTGCGAGCTCGGCCTTCACCTCGGCAAGGTCGTCGCGGTCGCGCGAGATGACCCCGACCCGGTCGCACAGGGCGACGTCGCCGATCCCTGCGGCCAGCAGCATGTTCGCGATCGCGACACCGGCCGCACCAGCGCCCGACATCACGACGCGCAGGTCGGCCAGCGAGCGACCGGTCACGATCGCGGCATTGGTCAGGGCGGCCGTCACGACGACCGCAGTGCCGTGCTGGTCGTCGTGGAACACCGGGATGTCGAGGCGCTCCTGCAGTCGGCGCTCGATCTCGAAACAACGCGGCGCGCTGATGTCCTCGAGGTTGATCCCGCCGTACGCCGGTGCGATCCGCACCACGGTGTCGACGATCTCGTCGACGTCGGTGGTGGCCAAGCAGATCGGAACGCAGTCGATGTTGGCGAACTCCTTGAACAGCAACGACTTCCCCTCCATCACCGGGAGAGCCGCGACCGGGCCGATGTCACCGAGCCCGAGCACCGCGGTGCCGTCGGTGACGATGAGGATCGAGTTGGCCTTCCACGTGTAGCGCCATGCGAGCGACTCGTCGGCGGCGATGGCCTGCGACACCCGGCCGACGCCCGGCGTGTAGGCGAGGGCGAGCCCGGCGTTGTCACGCACACGGACGGTCGGGCGCACCTCGATCTTGCCGAGGCGATGGAGCGGGAAGGCGGGGTCGGCATCGAACGGCGTCGTGCCGTCGGTGCCTTCCGCAGGTTCCGGTGCCGGGTGCACAGGGAGTCCTTCGGGAGAGCGGGCAGTGGACGGGATCGCGTGCGGTCGGGCCCGGGGAGCGACGGGTTGCGCGAGGTCCGAGTCAGGTTGGCCGTACGGGGATCACCCGTGATCTCGATCGTCGCACACCGACACGACGGTGACTCGGCGCGTGGCGACTCTCACACCCGTCGTGGACGTGGGTAGTAGCGCGCGAGCACCCGTGCCACGACACACCGCTCGGGCACCGGGCCGAAGACCCGCGAGTCGTCGCTCGCGTCGGCGTTGTCGCCCTCGACCCACCAGCCGTCAGGATCTCGTCGTAGGACCCTCTTCACGATCAGCAGACCCGTCCGGTCCGGGCGCTCCACCACGACCACGTCGCCCACCCGCACGCCGTAGGCGGAGTCGAACCGGCGGCAGAGCAGCCAGTCGCCGTCGAGCAGCGTGGGGGCCATGGAGTCTCCCGCGACCGCGACGCGCAGGTACGCCGGGCGACGTCCCCGGGTCTCACCTTCGGTGCCCATCCGCCCTCGCCCCTCACTGGTGCCGACCCCGACCGCCGGGGGTAGTGTCGCTGACAGGCTTACGACCCGATCCACGACACCGACGAAAGGCTCGACATGCTGCGCCGTCTCCTTGCCCCGCGCGTCACCGTCCACGCCCACTGCGACCTGCCCTGCGGCGTCTATGACCCCGCCCAGGCGCGGATCGAGGCGCAGTCGGTGAAGGCGACGATCGAGAAGTACCACGCCTCCGACGACGAGGTGTTCAAGGCCCGTGCCGTCGCCATCAAGGAGGAGCGCTCCGACCTCGTGAAGCACCACCTCTGGGTGCTGTGGACCGACTACTTCAAGGCCCCGCACTTCGAGAAGTACCCGGACCTCAACACCCTGTTCAACGACGCCACCAAGCTCGCCGGCGCCGGTGGCACGAAGGGCTCGCTCGACGTCGCCGTGGCCGACAGCCTCCTGGCGAAGATCGACGAGATCGCCGAGATCTTCTGGGAGACCAAGAAGGCCTGAC
>JANMMN010000254.1:0-13087 GCA_031373405.1 Actinomycetes bacterium | reverse complement strand
GACCAGGATCTGCTCACCGTCGACGACCGGCCGGGCCAGGTTGAGCTCGCCGCTGCTGCCGCCCGGCACCAGGCCCCCGGCGGCGGCCATCGCATCGGCGACGCGGGCACCCGGCGCGAGCCGCACCAGCCCCGGCCGCCGGACCTCGCCGACGACGTGCACGACCAGGACGGCCGGGGCGGCCGCAGCGGTCGCGACCACGCCGGGCACCCCAAGACCGGACGCGCTCGAGGTCGGGACCGGCGTGCCGGCGACCAGCTCCACGGGCGCGGGAGCGGGGCCGGACACGAACCGCAGGGCGAGCCACGCAGCGAGGGATGCTGCGACCACCACGACGACGACGGGTCGCAGGGTCGCGGAGCGCACCACCGTCACGGGGCCGGCCCCGACGACCACCTCTGCCGTCACGGCTCCGGTCGGATCGGTCGGCTCAGGACCTGGGTCGCCCGCCACCAGGGCGCGCAGCCGCTCCCGCACGAGGTCGGGGTCGACTCGACGTCGCGGACGTGGCAGCACCCGGTGACGCTAGGTCCGTCCGACCTCGCCACCCTCGCCGCGCCTCGGGGGCCTGGGGATCGCGAGCCCGCGGGCCACCTTGGGGACGACGCGCCCTCAGCGGCGAAGCGCGACCGCCTCGACGATGTTGCGCCGGTGCCGGACGACGATGATCGCCGAGAGGACGGCGGCGAAGACGACGTCGGGGACGCCGTCCCCCCACCGCAGGGACGCCGGGACGAGGAGCAGCGATCCGGCGACCGAGGAGAGCCCGACCCGCCGGGTCAGCGCGAAGGTCAGCCCGAACACGGTCACGACCACCAGCGCCCAGACGGGTTGCACCGCGAGCACCGCGCCCAGCGAGGTGGCCACCCCTTTACCACCGCGGCCGCGCAGGAACGGCGAGGAGATGTGTCCCAGCACCGCCGCGATCCCCGCGACCAGACCGGGGACCGGACCCCCGAGATAGGTCATCAGGAGCACGGGGACGAGGCCCTTGAGGATGTCGAGCACGCCGACGAGGACGCCGATCCGCCAGCCGAACGCGCGGCCGGCGTTCGTGGCTCCCGGGTTCCCCGAACCCACGGCGCGGAGGTCCGTGCCGCGCACCGTGGCGATGATCGCGGCCGGGTTGATGGCGCCGATGACATAACCGACCGCTGCCGCCGAGAGGCACCACCAGGCGGTGAGGACCGGTGCCGGGACCTGGTCGAGCACGTCCGCGACCCCGGTCATGTCGAGCCAGGACGCGGCGAGAGGGCTACGGCGACCATGCCTGGTCCCACGTGCGCTCCCACGACCGCACCGACCTCGCCGACGATCACGCGGGAGTTGCGCAGGCGTGCCACCAGGCGACCGGCGAGGGCCTCGGCCCGCTCGGGTGAGTCGAGGTGGTGGACCGCGACGTCGCAGGGCCGTCCGTCCGCGCGCTCCACGACGAGCTCCTCGAGCCGGGCGAGGGCCCGGGCTCCGGTCCGTACCTTCTCCAGCGGCGCGACCCGCCCGTCGACGAGCTCGAGGATCGGCTTGACCGCGAGTGCCTGCCCGAGCAGCGCCTGCGCGGCGCCGATCCGGCCGCCGCGACGCAGGTAGTCGAGGGTGTCGACGTAGAACAGGGCGTGGCTCACGGCCGTCCGGGACCGGATGGCCGCCGCCACGGTCTCCGGGTCCGACCCGGCCTCGGCCGCGCGGGCGCCGTCGAGCAGGGCGAAGCCCATCGCCATCGCGACGCTGCGCGTGTCGACCACGATGACCGGCAGCGGCGCCTCACGTGCGGCGAGGACCGCCGAGTCGTACGTGCCCGACATGTCGCCGGAGAGGTGCGCGGAGACCACGGCCGTGGCGCCGGCGGCCGCAGCCTCGGCGTACGCGCGCGCGAACCGTTCCGGCGAGGGGCGCGACGTGGTGACCATGCTCCAGTCGCGCAGCGCGGCTGCCACCTCGGTGGGGCTGATCTCGGTGCCCTCGTCGAACGACTTGCCGTCGACGACGACCTGAACGGGCACGACACGGATGTCGTGGGTCGCCAGGAGGTCCGGCGGCAGGTAGGCCGTGGAGTCGGTGACGAGCGCGACGCGATGCACGGTTCCCGACCCTACTGGGGCGTCGCGACCGGTCAGGCCGGGACGATGTTGACGAGCTTCGGCGCTCGCACGATGACGGTGCGGACCTCGGCGCCGTCGAGCGCATGGAGCGCGCCAGGCGCGGCGAGCGCGAGGGCACGCAGCTCGACCTCACCGATCGTCGCGGGCACCTCGAGCCGGTCGCGAACCTTGCCCGCCACCTGCACGACGCAGGTGACGGTCTCCTCCACGAGCAGCGCGGGGTCGACGCTCGGCCAGCCGGCGAGCGCGACGGTCGGCTCGTGACCCAGCCGGTCCCACATCTCCTCCGCCGTGTACGGCGCGACCAGCGACAGCATCACGGCCACGGCCTCGGCCGCTTCGCGGACCGCCGGGTCGGAGCCGCCGGGACCGGAGTCGATCGCCTTGCGCGCGGCGTTGACCAGCTCCATGGTCTTGGCCACGGCCACGTTGAAGCGGTAGGTGTCGACGGCCTTCGTCGCCTCGTCGACCGCCTTCGCCGTCGCGCGGCGCAGTGCGAGGTCGCCGCTCGTGACATCGACGCCCACCTCGCTCGCCACGTCGCCCGAGAGCCGCCAGGCGCGAGCGAGGAACTTCTTGGCACCCGCCGGCGACACGTCGGCCCAGTCGATGTCGTCCTCCGGAGGACCGGCGAACACCATCGTCAGGCGCACGGCGTCGACGCCATGGGCCGTCAGCTCGTCGCTCAGCGCGACGAGGTTGCCCCGTGACTTGCTCATCGCCGAACCGTTCATCCCGACCATGCCCTGGTTGAGCAGTCGGGTGAACGGCTCGGTGAAGTCCACCATCCCCAGGTCGAAGAGGACCTTGGTGAAGAAGCGCGCGTAGAGCAGGTGCAGGATCGCGTGCGTCACGCCGCCGGTGTACTGGTCGACGGGTGCCCAGGTCCGGGCGGCCTCGACGTCGAAGGGACCGTCGGTCTTCGCCGGGTCGAGGAACCGCAGGAAGTACCACGACGAGTCGACGAAGGTGTCCATCGTGTCGGTGTCGCGGCGCGCGGGCGCACCGCACCGCGGGCACGGCACGTTGACCCAGTCCTCGGCCGCGCTCAGCGGCGACTGACCCTTGGGCGTGAGGTCGAGCCCCTCGGCCGGGGGCAGCGTGACAGGCAACTGGTCCTCGGGGACCGGCACCTCGCCGCAGGACGGGCAGTGCACGATCGGGATGGGCGTGCCCCAGTAGCGCTGGCGCGAGATCAGCCAGTCGCGCAGCCGGTAGTTGACCGCGCCGGCACCGAGGTCGTGCTCCTCGAGCCACTCCACCGCGCGTGCGACCGCCTCGGCCTTGCCGAGCCCGTCGAGGAACCCGGAGTTGACCGCGGTGCCGTCGCCGGCGTACGCCTCACCGTCGAAGCCCGCAGGCGGGGTCACGACGGTGACGACGGGCAGGTCGAACACCTGGGCGAACTCCCAGTCGCGTTGGTCGTGCGCGGGCACGGCCATCACAGCTCCCGTGCCGTAGTCGGCGAGCACGTAGTCGGCGGCGTAGATCGGGATCCGCTCGCCGTTGACCGGGTTGACGGCGTGCCGCGTCAGGAAGACGCCCGTCTTCGGTCGCTCGGTGGAGAGCCGGTCGATCTCGCTGACCGCCTTGATGCCCTCGACGTACGCCGCGAACTCGGACTCGGCGCTCGTCCCCGCGGCCAGCTCGGCGGCCAGCTCGGAGTCGGCCGCCACCACGAAGAACGTCGCGCCGAACAGCGTGTCCGGACGCGTCGTGTAGACGGTGACGGGCTCGTCACGGCCCTCGATGACGAAGCGCACCTCGGCACCGCTCGAGCGGCCGATCCAGTTGCGCTGCATGCGCAGCACCTGGTCCGGCCAGCTGCCCTCGAGCTGCGTCATGTCTCCGAGCAGCCGGTCGGCGTAGTCGGTGATCCGCAGGTACCACTGGGTCAGCTTCTTCTTCGTGACGACGGCGTCACAGCGCTCGCAACGGCCCTGGACCACCTGCTCGTTGGCCAGCACGGTCTGGTCGTTCGGGCACCAGTTGACCGCGCTGGCCTTGCGATAGGCCAGACCGCGCTCGACCATCTTGAGGAAGAGCCACTGGTTCCAGCGGTAGTACGCCGGGTCGCTCGTGTGCAGGACGCGGTCCCAGTCGAACGAGCACGCGTAGCGCCGCATCGACGCACGCTGCTGCGCGATGTTGGCGGCGGTCCACGGCGCGGGATCGACACCGCGCTTGATCGCGGCGTTCTCCGCCGGCAGCCCGAAGGAGTCCCAGCCGATGGGGTGCAGGACGTTGTAGCCCTGCTGGGCCCAGTAGCGGGCGATCACGTCGCCGAGCGCGTACGCCTCGGCGTGACCCATGTGCAGGTCGCCGGAGGGGTAGGGGAACATGTCGAGGGCGTAGCGCTTCGGTCGCGGGTCGTCGGCGCGACCGCTGCGGAACGGCGCGAGCTCGTCCCAGACCGGGAGCCACTTCTCCTGCACGGCGTGGACGTCGTAGCCCTCACGGCCCTCGAACTCGGTGCTCTCGCTCTGCGTCATGGCGTCATCTCTTCGTTGGCTGGTCCTGCGGCGTTGGGTCCCGGACACGAAAAAGCCCCTCGCCCAGGAGGGGTCAGCCGCACCGGTTCCGCAGCCAGTGGCTAGCGGGAGAAAGCCCGGTGCGGCCCGATAAGCAGGAGTCCCCAGCGCACGGGTGCAGCCTACCGGACCGGGGGCGCGGCCCTCGGCGGATATCGAGCGCCACCGACTGCTCAGGACCGGCCCCGACCACGATCAGTTCCGGATGCGGCGCCCGACCGTCGTCAGGTCCAGCCGTGCGCCGCCACCTCTGCTGCCAGTGCCTGCCCGATGCGCTCGTGCACCTCCCACGCCCAGTGGAGGCCGTCGGGGTTGCCGGTGCCGGCGCGCAGCGAGGGTGTCACGATCGGGTCGAGGTCGACGAGGCCGACCTCGTTGGCCGCCGCCCAGCGACGGGCGGCGGTGACCGCAGGACCGTGCTGGCGGTGCGAGGGGTACGACGCGGCCTGGTGCGGGGACGGCCCGAGCAGCACAA
This sequence comes from Actinomycetes bacterium, assembly GCA_031373405.1. Classification (GTDB taxonomy): domain Bacteria; phylum Actinomycetota; class Actinomycetes; order S36-B12; family CAIYMF01; genus Longivirga. Next base: position 7,982 of record JANMMN010000254.1, on the reverse strand, counting down.
CGGGGATGCCCGGCCGGTAGACGTGCACGGCCTGCACGATCCGCGAGAGGTAGTGGTCGGTCGCGACCTGCGGGAGCTGACGCAGGCGGCCTCCGGTCGCCCGGATCACGTGCGGCGACGTCGAGGTGTAGGTCCGGCGTACCGCTCGACGCAGCGAGCCCGGACGGACGTAGGGGATCGCGTCGCGCAGCCAGGTCGGGACGGAGGCCGGGAGGTGGTCCATCTGCCCGACCCCGAGCACGAGCGCGTCCGCGCGCGGCAGGCACTCCCCCCATACCCGCGGGTCCTTGGTCAGCGCCCACCAGGCATCACGAGCGGTCCACCCGAGGCGGGCCACGAGATCGGCGCGGACGTCGTCGCCGAGCGCGGCCGCGGTGACGTTGGGATAGAGCCGTGGATCGCTCGGGGGGTGCGGTCGGTCCGGCCCGTGGAAGGCGAGCGAGTCACCGAGCACGAGCAGGTGCCGGGTCACGTCGCCTCCCTCGTCCGCCGTTCGATCCTGGTCGCGCAGGCTATCGCCGGCCGTGCGGACAGCAGCGCGCCGGTGTCTGGGCTCGGGTACATTCGGCGCACGCCGGAGGGGATCCGGCCCATCGAGGGGACCACCACATGCGTGCCACCGTGCGTCGACCGCTGCTTGCCGTTGCCCTGACCGCCTCGCTCGGTGCGGGACTTCTCGCCGGTACGGCGAGTGCCGCACCCGCTCCCGGTTCCGGAGGTGCCTCGAACGAGTCGGCCCGGTTGAGCACCGGCATCGCGGCGGCGTTGGCCTCGGCCGGGTTCGGCGCTCTCGTCGACTACGACAACCCTGGCGGCAACGGGAAGGCGAAGCCCGCGGCGTTCCTGCCCAACGCCGATGTCGCCGTGATCGAGCTGACCGCGACGGGGCGCATCGCCGGCGTCGCCAACGTGCTCTACGACCGGGAGAGCCCGAAGGGCTTCAGGGTCACCGTCAACCCGACGACGCTCTCGACGTCCGGCGTGCAGCTCTCGCGGTGGCGCCAGGACCGCTTCGACGACCAGCGGCTCTGGACGGCGGGTCCGGCCGCCGCGGACGTCCTCGTCGCCGCCGGGCCGGCCGCGAAGAAGTACATGACCGCATATCCGGCGAGCGTGCTCAAGGTGCTCGTCGCCTACTCCACGTTGCGGCTCGTCGACTCGGGTCTGCTCTCGCTCGGCAGCCAGGTGCGCTTCCACGACGTCGACGGTCGCTCGTGCGGGGCGGCACCGAGCAACCCCACGGGTGCCGTGCCCGCGCCCGTCGCCGACGGCCTCACCGACTCCGTCGCCGGCTGGCTCGACCAGATGATCACGGTCTCGGACAACTTCGCGACCTGTGCACTCCTGCAGCAGATCTACGACCTCGACCAGCTCGAGGCCGCCAACGCGCACTTCGCGGCCATCGGCCTGCCGACGCTGCGCATGTACCCGCTGCAGCCCGACGTGGGCAGCGGCTGGCTCTCGGGCACGATGACGATGGGCGCGCTCGACACCGCCAAGCTGCTCCTCCTGGTCAACGGCGCCCCCGGCCGGCTGTGGACCTCGCCCGACGGGTCTGCGGTGACGGCAGACTCGGGTCTCTCGGCGTCCTCGCGCACCGTGTTCCTTGCCGACCTGGCCGAGCAGTCGTTCAACGAGGTGCTCAACCCGGTCAACCTGTGCGGCTCCTCCGATGCCGCGCAGGGCATCCCCTCGACGGTGCCGCAGCGCTGGGTCGACCCGACCACGGGCAACGTGGTGACCTACGACGGCGACCTCGGGATCGACTTCGGCTACGACACCAGACCGTGTCAGGCAGCGGCCCAGGTGGACTTCGCGCACAAGACCGGGCTCACCTACAACGCCGGCGGCGACGCCGGGATCGTCCGCGCGCTCCCCGGCCAGGACGGCCGGTGGTACATCGTCGCGTCGCTCACCAGCGTCGGCTACCGCTTCGGCGATGCCGACTGGGCGAAGTCGAAGCCGAACGCGTGCGAAGGCTCGCCGTACGTCTGCTACCCGCGGGCGTTCGGTCGCCTCGGCGGCGCTGTCGACGCGCTCGTGAAGGCCCGACCGGCCAGCGCGCGCTGACCCGACCTCACCGGCTCAGGCGCCGGCCTCGATGAGGCTGGCGTCGAGCTCGGTGAGAAAGCGGTCGGCGTCGGCCGGAGCGAGGACCAGCGGCGGACGCACCTTGAGGATGTTGTTGTCGAGGCCCGCGGTGCCGAGCAGCACATGTCGGCGGCGCAGGCCGTTGACGACGCGCAGGGTGAGGTCCTCGTCGGGCTCGCGATCCGGGCCGGGGCGCACGAGCTCGATCGCGATGAACAGGCCCGCACCTCGCACGTCGCCGATCGCCGGATGGCGTCGTGCGAGCTCGCGTGCACCGTCCTGGATCTGGCGCCCGACGGTCGCGGCGTTGGCCTGCAGCCCCTCGTCGCGTACGACGTCCAGCGTGGCTTGCGCGGCCGCGATCGAGACGGCGTTGCCTCCGAAGGTGTTGAAGTAGCGCGTCTCGCGACCGAAGGCCGCCATCACCTCGGGGCGCGCCAGCGTCGCCGCGATCGGCATGCCGTTGCCCATCGGCTTGCCGATCGTGACGAGGTCCGGCACGAACGGTGCCACCTCGGTGCCGTGCCGCTGGAAGCCCCAGAGATCGTCGCCCGTGCGGCCGAAGCCGGCCTGCACCTCGTCGGCGAGGTAGACACCACCGGCTCGTGCCACGACCTCGCGCACCGGCGCGAGGAAACCGACCGGATCAGCGAGCACGCCGTCCGAGGCGAAGATCGAGTCGGCGACGAACGCGGCGAAGCGGATGCCGTGCGCGGCGAGATCGTCGATCGCCTCCTGCACCTGGGCGGCGAACCACTCCCCCAGGGTCGCGAACCCCGCAGCCGCATGGTCGACGCGGTACGCGTCCGGGGCCGGGACCCAACGGACCCACGGAGGAAGCGAGCCGAGCCCTCCGAGCGACGGTGAGATCGCGGCGACCTCGGTCGTCACACCGTGATACGCGTTGCGGGTCACGATCACGCCGGTGCCGCCCGTGTGGTGCTTGGCGATCCGCAGCGCGAGGTCTCCGGCCTCCGAGCCGGTGCAGGTGAACATCACGTGCCCGATCTCGCTCGGGAAGGTGGCGAGCAGGTCCTCGGCGTAGCGCACGATCCCGTCGTGGAGGTAGCGCGTGTGCGTGCTGAGAACCGCAGCCTGCGCCGCGATGGCCTGCGTCACCCGCGGGTGCGCGTGCCCGACGGATGCGACGTTGTTGTAGACGTCGAGGTACTCCGTGCCGTCGGCGTCATAGAGGTGGGCTCCCTCACCGCGCACGATCTGCACCGGCTGCTCGTAGAAGAGCCGGTACGCCGGACCGAGGGCCGCGGATCGGCGGCGGACGAGAGCGCGCGCGGGCTCCCCGAGAGTCTCGACGCGGGACGGGTCGAAGTAGGTCGACGGACCGACCGTGCGCGGATCGCTCATCCGTGGCTCCCCGGCTCGACTGCGGGTGGTGTCGTCGCGGCGAGCGCCCGCAACGCGAGGGCGGTGCGGGCGAGGGAGCGGCCCGTGTAGTGGGAGTTCTCCGGCGTCGTCGAGGCGAGCCAGGAGTTGAGGACGAGCCGCTGCGCGAGCCGGCCACGGACGAGTGCCGGCAGGATCGAGCGCTCGAGCGCGGTCAGCGTGCGTCGGGACTCGAAGCCCGCCGCGAGGTCGAACGGCCCGTCCCACGGGTCGCCGTCGGTGTCCACGGCGTACGACATCGCGACGGCGAGGTCGATGACGACAGCGGAGTGCACGAGATCACCGAAGTCCAGGATGCCGGTGACGAAGGCGGGATCGGCGGCGTCGACCACGACGTTGTCGGGGTTGACGTCGTTGTGCACGACCTGGTGCCGCACCTCGGCCAGCGCGGGGCCCGTCTCCACGTCGAACTCGGCGAGCTCACGTGCGGCCTGCGCCCGGGCCGCGGGATCCTCGACGAACCCGAGAAGCCTGCGCAGCGAGCCGAGGTGCCGCAGGTCCCACTCGAGGAACCGACCGGAGGCGGGGTGCTCGAAGTCGCTCAGTGCGAGCGAGAGCCGGCCGACCACCTCGCCCACAGCGACGCGTTTCGCCAGGTCGGTGTGGGCGTAGTCGAGCATCCGACCCGGGAGGTAGGTCAGCACCCGAGCGAGGCGTGGCTCACCCTCCGCGCCGGTGACGACCGGGAGCAGCTCACCCTCGACCGAGGTGATCGGGCGCGAGAGAGGGAGGGTGGGATCACGGTCGCTGGCGTGCAGCAGCGCCCGGACCTGGAAGTCGAGCACGTCCGGGGCGTCGAGGGGATGGGCGACCTTGAGGACGTGCCGGGTCGAGCCGTCGTAGAGGACAAAGGTGTCGTCACGCTCGGTGTCGAGCCGGGTCACGGACGTCGGCGTCAGCCCGAACACCTCGCGGGCGACGAGGGCGCCCTGCCCCGCGTCCAGGGCGGCGAACGGCACAGCCAGCGCGTCGGCTTCTGCGTCTGCGGGCACGCTCACGCCCGAAGGGTATGGGACGGTCGACGCCGCGAAGCCACCCGTGAAGCCCCTGCCCGCCGTGGCGACCCGCGTCGGCTCCCCGAACCAGTCCACCACCGCCTCACGAACGGCGGCCGGCAGCTCGGTCCAGGCCGGATGGACCGCCGTCGCCGCGTACGGGGGTCGAGGCGCGTTCACGCCCGATCCTCGGCCGGGGGAGCCGGCGCCCGACGACGCAGCCGGCCGATGAGTGCCCCGAGGTCCGACGCGGGGCGGCCCGACGGCTCGGGATCGCCCTCCTCGCCGTACCAGCCCGCCAGTCGCCCCGCGCGGCTGACCGCGCGCAGCCGGCGCTCCACGGGCTCGCGCAGAATGCGCGGGACCACGAGCAGCAGGTGGTCGCCGTGCCGCAGCCGTAGCTCGCGGTCGGGAACCATCGACGTGCCGTCGCGGACGATCAGGCTGACCAGGGCCCCGGTCGGGAGTCGCAGCTCGACCACCGTGACGCCGTGCAACCGCGAGGCTGGTGGCACCTCGAACTGCAGCACGTCAGCTCCCATCTCATCGAGGGGGGCGGACTCCAGCGTGAGCTCGGCGGTGTGCTCGGCGTCCAGGACTCCGAGCTGTCGGGCGATGTACGGCAAGGTGGGCGCCTGGACGAGGGTGAATACGACGACGAGCAGGAAGACGACGTCGAAGATCTGCTCGGCCGCTGGTAGTCCCTGGCTCAGCGGGATGGTCGCCAGGACGATGGGCACGGCACCACGCAGCCCGGCCCAGGACAGGAACGCCTGCTCATGCCAGGGGACGCGGAAGGGAAGAGTGGCGACGACCACGGACAGCGGCCGCGCGACGAGCAGCAGAACCGTCCCGAGGGAGATGGCGGTCGCGAACGCCGCGGGGAGCCGTTCCGGGCTCGCGAGCAGGCCCAGCAGGATGAACAGGCCGATCTGGGCGATCCAGCCGAGCGCCTCGACGAAGCCGGCCGTGGCCGCCCGGTGCGGCAGCTTCGCGTTGCCGAGCCAGAGAGCTGCGACGTAGATGGCGGCAAACCCGGAGGCCTCCACCACACCTGCGACGGCGAAGGCGAGCATCGCCAGTGCGACGGTGGCTACCGGGTAGAGCCCGGCGGACGGAAGCGCGCTCCGCCGCAGGATCTCCTGGCCCACCCGGGCGACGAGCAGCCCGATGAGCACGCCGGCCACAAGCTCGTAGGCCACGAGCGCAGCCGCCGCCCAGTGGTTGAGCTCGAACCAGGCCTCGGAGGACACCACCGTCACGAGCAGGATCGCCAAGGGGTCGTTGAGACCCGACTCGGCTTCGAGCGTCGCTGAGACGGAACGCCGGATACGCAGCCGGCGCACGACGGCGAAGACCGCCGCCGCATCGGTCGAGGACACCACCGCGCCGAACAGCAGGGCCGTGCGCAGGTCCATCCCGAGGACGAGGTGCAGGAAGCTGGCGGTCACCGCCACGCTGACCGCCACGCCGACGGTCGCCAGCAGGATCGACCGACCCAGGACCGGGCGGATCGACTCCCACCGCGTGGTGAGCCCACCCTCGGCAAGGATGACCGCGAGCGCGACGAATCCCAGAACCCGGGTCTGCTCGGCGTCCTCGTACTGGACCCCGAAGCCGGCCTCACCGAGGACGAGGCCGACTCCGAGAAAGAGCAGCAGGGCGGGGAGCCCGGCCCACCGGGACAGCCGCACCGAGGCGATCGACACGAGCAGCACGCCGGTGGCCACGAACAGCACCTGGTAGAGATCGTGCGTCGTCATGGCGCGGGCGCACCGGCCGGCAGCGGCGAGGGGTGGGCTGCGGACCGTGGTCCCAGGTCGACCGGGTGCATCCGCGCCCTCCCGTGGCTGGGCGCCAGCGTATCGGCTCCCCCTCGAGGCTCCTGAGCTCCTCGTCACCGATCTCGCGCAGACTCCGCGGACACACCAGCGTCGTAAGCATCGACGCCATCCACGCCACCCCGTGCCTACGTCCATCAAGGTCCACCGATGACGAGAGGCCCAGCCAGCGGCCGGGCCTCTCGTCATCGGTGGAGCTGAGGGGATTCGAACCCCTGACCCCCTGCATGCCATGCAGGTGCGCTACCAGCTGCGCCACAGCCCCGTGCTCTCGTGCCGGGGAAGCATAACGGCGACACCGGTCCCGGGTGAAATCACCCCCGGTGCACAGCTCGGGCTCCTAGGCCTCGTCGCCGATGACCTCTTCGGGCAACGAACGCGCGTTGTGCTCGACGAGCCGCCAGCGTCCGTCAGCCTGCTCCTCGAGCACCGACCAGGCGCAGTTGACGAGCCCGCCGAGGGCGGTCCAGTGCTCGATCGGCAGACCGAGCAGGGCGCCGATCCCGGAACGCGCGGCACCGCCGTGCGTCGCGACGACGAGGGTGGCACCGGGGGGCAGCACCTCGACGTGGCGGCGCACCGCCGCCGACACCCGGGCCGCAACCTCCGTGCGCGACTCTCCCCCGCCGGGCCGCACGTCGTGGCCGGCCACCCAGTGGGCGAACGCATCCCCGTCGCGCGCCACGATCTCGTCGCGGGTCAGTCCTTGCCAGTCACCGGCGTACGTCTCGCGCAGGGCCTCGTCGGTGGTGACCTCGAGGCCGACGAGATCGGCCAGCGCCTGCGCGGTGGCGCTCGCGCGCTCGAGGTCGCTCGCAACGATCGCGTGCGGCGCGAGAGTGGCGAGGTCGCGAGCCGCCCGGTCGGCCTGCGCGATCCCGACCTCGTCGAGCGGTACGTCGGTCATGCCCTGGAAGCGCGACCCGGCGTTCCAGGCGGTGCGCCCGTGGCGCCACAGGACGACGCGTCGTGCGCTCATGCGTCGGAGGCGGCGTCCCTGACACCGCGCGGCGCGTGCACGGAGTCCGGCAGCTCGATCCGGGCACCGTCCTTCCACAGCCGCTCGAGGCCGTAGTAGGAGCGCTCCTCGCTGTGCTGCACGTGGACGACGAGGTCGATGTAGTCGAGGAGCACCCACCGGCCCTCGCGCTCGCCCTCGCGACGTACCGGGTCGACGTCGACCTTGTCGAGCGCGGCTTCGATGGCATCGACGATCCCCTTGACCTGACGGTCGTTGGACGCCGAGCAGAGCAGGAAGATGTCGGTGATGACGAGGGTCTCGGAGACGTCGAGAGCGACGATGTCCTGCGCCAACGTCTCCGCGGCGGCCTCGGCGGCGATGGTCGCCAGCTCGATCGCCCGGGGGGATGCGGTCACGGTCGTCCTCACTTCGTTCGATGCGGTCTGCGGTGCTCGACGGTCTCCGGGAGCGAGAACCCATCGTCTCACGGCGTACCCGGTGCGCATGCCGCTCACGCCGGGCCTACACGGAGGTGGGCACGAAGTCCTTGCCGAGCACGACGATGACGTCCGCCACGCTCTGGCCGGAGGGGTCCACCTGCACGGCGGACGCCGGGACCTTGAGCGCGGCGGCGATCTCCGTGCCCCAGGTGCGCGACTCGGTCGTGCTGTCCGGGATGACGACGACGGT
>JANMMN010000030.1:0-8632 GCA_031373405.1 Actinomycetes bacterium | reverse complement strand
CCTGCCGGCTCCGTCCCCTCGTCGTACGCCGCCGGCGGCACCGATGCGGCCGCCGCTGCTGCGCAGCCGCAGCGACCGCATGCTCGGCGGCGTCTGCGGCGGCCTCGGTCGGTACTTCGACGTCGACCCCGTGCTCATCCGCATCCTCGTCGTCGTGCTCACCGTCTTCAGCGGCGGCGCGTTCGGCCTCGGCTACCTCATCGCCTGGGTCGTCATCAAGGACGAGCCGCAGTGGGCACCGGTCCCCGTGCCTGCCGGCTCCGTCCCCTCGTCGTACGCCGCCGGCGGCACCGGCACCTTCGTCGACCCGGCCACCGGCCAGGTCTTCGGCGGCTACGCAGCACCGGCACCCGCCCCGCTGCGCACCGAGCCACGGTCCTACCTCGGGCTCATCACGGCGTCGGCCGCGGTGCTGGTCGGCGGGCTGCTCTGGGTGCTCGGAGTGTCCGGGGGTCAGCGTGCCGGGCGTCGTCGTGGCCGCGTCGATGCTCGGCGTGCTCGGCATCGGCCTGCTCGTCGGCGCCTTCCGCGGTCGCGCCAGGTGGCTCATCGCCCCGGCCGTGGTGCTGCTCGTCATCACCCAGGCCGCGTCCGTCGTCCCGCGCATCGTGAGCGACACCGCGGGCAGCGGCGTCGGTGAACGGCGCTGGACACCCACGGCCTCTGCCGCGAGCTTCGAGCTCGGCGCCGGCGACGCGGTGCTCGACCTCCGCTCGCTCCCCGCGGGCAGCGCGGTGATCTCGGCGAGCGTCGGGGTCGGGCAGCTGCGCGTGCTCGTGCCCGCCGGCACCCGGGTCGTCCTCGTCGCCACGGTGGAGCTCGGTGAGCTCGCCCTGCCCGGCTCGGCCCGCGAGTCCGGCGACAACCTGAGGGTCGAGCGGACCTTCGAGCCCCTGGGGACGTCCACCACGATCCCCGTCACCACGGTCGAGGTCACCGCGCAGGTCGGCCTCGGAGAACTGGAGGTGCGTCGTGCGACGTCATGACCTCGACTGGGTCTCGCTCGTCGCGGGCCTCGTGCTCACCGGGTTCGCTGCGGCGTACCTGCTCTCGAGCCTGACGGGTGCGAGCCTCGACGCCCGCTACGTGTGGCCGGTCGTGTTCGTCGCGTTGGGCGCGGCCGGGCTCGCCACGGCGATCCGGGCGAACGCCCGGGAGGAACGCGCCTTCACCGAGCTGCGGGAGCCGTCCTCGGCTCCGGACTGACCTCGCCCGGCACGGCGCCCGATCCACCAGGGTCGGGCGCCGTGCCGCGCTCGGGTCAGTCGGGTCACGCGTGACCGGCTGGGAGCGCTCCTATGATCGAGGGGACATGACGAGTCCCGCCACCCCGAGCAGCCGCGCTGCCGGCACGCGCCCGACCCTGGAGCTGGTGGCCGAGCGGGCCGGTGTCAGCCGCGGCACGGCGTCCCGCGTGCTCTCGGGCGCTCCCAACGTGAGCGAGGCAGCGGTCGAGGCGGTCCGACGCGCCGCGGCCGAGCTCCGCTACCGGCCCAACCTCTCGGCCCGCAGCCTCGTCACCGGCCGCACCGGGCTGGTCGGGCTCGTCGTGAACGAGACCAACGAGCGGCTCTTCAGCGACCCCTTCTTCGCCGGCATCGCCCGCGGGGCGCACACGGCGCTCGCAGCCGCCGGCGTCGCCCTCGTGCTCTCCCTCGCCGCCGACGACGACGAGCGCGACCGCCTCCTCGAGCTGGCCTCCACGAGGCTTGACGGCCTGCTCGTCGTGCACGGTCACGGCGACGCGGCGCTGGTCGGCACGCTGGTGTCCTCCGGGATCCCTGCGGTCTACGCCGGCCGGACCGAGACCGCGTCAAGGACCGACCTGTGGTGGGTCGACTCGGAGAACGAGACGGGCGCGCACGAGGCGGTCACCCACCTCACCCTCCGCGGCCGCCGCCGGATCGCGACGATCACCGGTCCCGACGACATGCGTGCCGGTGTCGACCGGGTGGCCGGCTGGAACCGCGCGCTCGCCGAGGCCGGCCTCGCGGCCGACGACGCCCTGGTGGAGCCGGGCCTGTTCAGCCTCGAGTCCGGCTACGAGGGCATGCACCGGCTGCTCGCGCGCGTGCCCGACCTCGACGCCGTCTTCGCCGCGAACGACCTCATGGCGGTGGGAGCGCTGCGCGCCCTGCAGGAAGCCGGGCGACGCGTGCCCGACGACGTCGCCGTGGTCGGGTTCGACGACAGCGACGCGGCCGCCGGCGCCCAGCCCGCGCTCACCTCGGTGAGCCAGGACATCGAGGGAGCGGGGCACCTCATGGCCGAGCTGCTGCTGGCCCAGGTGAGCGGGGACGCCGGCCCACGCCAGGAGATCCTGCCGACGCACCTCGTCGTGCGCGGGTCGAGCTGAGCGTCAGAGCCACCCGTTGTCGCGCACGATCGCGGCGTACGCCGTGGCACTGTCCTTCGGCGTGCGCGCCTGGGTGTCGTAGTCGACCCGCACGAGGCCGAAGCGTCGGGCATAGCCCCACGCCCACTCGAAGTTGTCCAGGAGCGACCACGCGAAGTAGCCGCGCAGCGGGGCTCCGTCCTCGATCGCGTCGAGGCACGCGCGCAGGTGCGCGTCGAGGTAGTCGACCCGCTCGGTGTCGTGGACCTCGCCGTCGACCACGACGTCGTCGTACGCCGAGCCGTTCTCCGTGACGAACAGCGGCAGCGGCGGGTAGTCGCGGTGCACGCGGTTGATCACGCGGGTCAGCCCCTCGGGCACGACGTCCCAGCCCATGTGCGTCTGGGGGCGACCGTTGGGAACGAGTGCGACGTCCTGGATCCCGATCCACGGTGAGGGGCGCTCGCCGGGTGTCGGCTCGACCGGCGCATCGAGGCCGCGCACGGTGAACGAGCTGTAGTAGTTGATGCCGAGCCAGTCGATGCGGGCCGCGATCGTCTCGAGGTCGCCGTCCCGCACGAAGGACATGTCGGTGAACTGCGCGTGGTCGGCCACGACGTCTGCGGGATAGCTCCCCCGGAGGACCGGGTCGAGGTACCAGCGGTTCTGCTGTCCGTCGAGGCGACGGGCCGCGTCGACGTCGGCGGGCGAGTCGGAGGCGGGGCTCACGTCGTAGAGGTTGATCACGATGCCGACCTCGGCCGGCCGCCGACCCCCGTGCAGCGCCTGGGCGGCGAGGCCGTGCCCGAGGAGCAGGTGGTGCGAGGCGAGGACGGCCTCGGCCGGGTCGGTGCGCCCGGGTGCGTGCTCGCCCGACGCATGGCCGAGGAACGCCGAGCACCACGGCTCGTTGAGGGTGGCCCAGCGGCGTACGCGGTCGCCGAGGCGGTGCCCGACGATCGCGGCGTACTCGGCGAAGCGGTAGGCGGTGTCGCGGTTGCGCCACCCGCCGGTGTCCTCGAGCCCTTGCGGCAGGTCCCAGTGGTAGAGGGTCGCGTGGGGCTCGATGCCGCGCTCGAGCAGCCCGTCGACGAGGCGGTCGTAGAACGCCAGCCCCGCGTCGTTGACCTGTCCAGACCCGGTCGGGAGCACCCGGGGCCACGCGATCGAGAAGCGGTACGCCGCGAGCCCGAGGTCACCGAGCAGGTCGAGGTCGGACTCCCAGCGGTGGAAGTGGTCGCACGCCACGGAGCCGTCGGAGCCGTCGAGGATGGCGCCGGGCCGCGCGCACTGGGTGTCCCAGATGGAGGGCCCGCGCCCCTCCTCCGCGTTCGCGCCCTCGATCTGGAAGGCAGCGGTCGCGGCGCCCCAGACGAAGTCGGGCGGGAAGGTGCGGGCTGAGGTCGACTCGGTCGTCATGGTGCGGGTCCTTCGGATCGGGTGAGGTCGAGCAGGCCGGACGCCCACCCCCGGTGACGGGCCAGGGCTCCCTCGTCCCGACCCGTCACCGACGGCGCGGCCCGGGCGACGGGAGGCGGCCCGCCTCAGCCTGACGGGTCGATCTCCCGGCGCCCGGGCAGTGCTCCCGCCACGAACGTGGGAGCGCTCCCACAACTGTCCCAAGCCTCGGCCTCGGTGTCAACGACAACGGCGCGGCCCGTCGACGGCCGGCCGCGGTCACGTGAGCCGGGCCGGCCAGCCTGGGTCAGCGAGCCTGGGTCAGCGAGCCCGGGTCATCCGGGAGCGACGTCGTGGAGGTGGTGCTCGATGTCGTGGAGGTAGTAGCGGGCGAACGAGTCGACCGTGAAGCCGGCCCCGTCGCTGCGCCGCCCCGTGCGACCCCACTGGTCGGCGGCGACGCCGTCGTAGGCCGAGGCCATCTCCTCCGCCGCCACGGCGAGCTCCTGCGCCACCACCGACGGGTCCTGCTCGGCGTAGCGGTCCTCGACCGCCGTGCGGTCCTGGTCCCAGTTGGGGAACACCGGGTCGTCGTCGTCGAGCATCAGGGCGAGGCGGGCGGTGTAGATCCGGTGGACGTCACGCACGTGGCAGGCGTACTCCAACGGCGACCAGGCATCCGGACGCGGCCGGACGCCCGCATCGTCGCGCTCGAGCGCCGCGCGGTAGGCCGGCACCGACGCGCGCACGCGGTCGGCCACCTGCGTCGCCGCCAGCGTCGTCGCGTCGAACCCGCACTCGGGGCACGGCCGCTCCAGCACCCAGGTCCAGTCCTTGGTGTCCGGCTCGATGCTCATCCGCGCGTCACTCCCACTCGATCGTCCCCGGCGGCTTGCTCGTGATGTCGAGCACCACCCGGTTGACCTCGCGCACCTCGTTGGTGATCCGGGTCGAGATCGTCGCCAGCAGGTCGTACGGCAGCCGCGACCAGTCAGCCGTCATCGCGTCCTCGCTCGACACCGGACGCAGCACGATCGGGTGGCCATAGGTGCGGCCGTCGCCCTGCACCCCCACCGAGCGCACGTCGGCGAGCAGCACGACCGGCAGCTGCCAGATCGATCGGTCGACGCCCGCGCGCGCGGTCTCCTCGCGCACGATCGCGTCGGCCTCGCGCAGCACCGCGAGCCGCTCCCGGGAGACCGCACCGACGATCCGGATCGCGAGACCAGGACCGGGGAACGGGTGGCGCATCACCATCTCGGTCGGGAGACCGAGCTCGGCGCCGACCGCGCGCACCTCGTCCTTGAACAGCGCGCGCAGCGGCTCGACGAGGGCGAACTGCAGGTCGTCGGGAAGACCGCCGACGTTGTGGTGGCTCTTGATAATGGCCGTGCCGGTGCCTCCGCCGGACTCCACGACATCGGGGTAGAGCGTGCCCTGCACGAGGAACTCGACCTGCTGGCCGTGCGCGCCCGCCTCCTCGACCACCTCGCGGGCGGCGTCCTCGAAGACCCGGATGAACAGCCGGCCGATGATCTTGCGCTTCTCCTCGGGGTCGATCACCCCGTCGAGCTCGTCGATGAAGCGGTCGGCCGCGTCGACGACCTTGAGCCGGATGCCCGTCGCTGCGACGTAGTCGGTCTCGACCTGCTCCCGCTCGCCCTTGCGCAGCAGGCCGTGGTCGACGAAGACGCAGGTGAGGTTGTCGCCGACAGCGCGGTGCACGAGGGCCGCGGCAACGGCGGAGTCGACGCCGCCAGAGAGCCCGCAGATCACCAGCTTGTCGCCCACCTGCGCACGGATGGACTCGACCTGCTCGTCGATCACGCTGGTCGGCGTCCAGGTCGGCTCGAGGCCCGCGATGTCACGGAGGAAGTGCTCGAGCACCGCTTGGCCGTGCTCGCTGTGCAGCACCTCGGGATGGAACTGCACCCCCGCCAGGCCGCGGGAGGTGTCCTCGAACGCAGCCACCGGAGCGCCGTCGGTGACGGCCGTGACGCGGAAGCCGGCCGGCGCGGTCTGCACCGAGTCACCGTGCGACATCCACACCGACTGGTCGTGCGGAGTGCCGTGGAACAGGGCCGAGAGCGGGTCGGTGACACGCAGCGCCGTGCGGCCGAACTCGGAGAGCCCGGTCTGCGCGACCTCGCCGCCGAGGGCGAGCGCCATCGCCTGGAAGCCGTAGCAGATGCCGAAGGTCGGGACGCCCGTGGTGAACAGCTCCGGGTCGACCTGGGGTGCGCCCTCGGCGTACACGGACGACGGTCCGCCGGACAGGATGACCGCGGCGGGGTCCTTCGCGAGCATCTCCGCGACCGGCATGGTCGACGGGACGACCTCGCTGTAGACCCGGGCCTCACGGACCCGGCGGGCGATCAGCTGGGCGTACTGCGCCCCGAAGTCGACCACGAGGACGGGGCGATGGGTGGGGGTCGACACCGGGGATCACGGGCCCTTCGAGACGGCTGACACCGCTGACCGAGCGGGCGGTGTCCGACGATGATAGTCGCCGGTCACCGCCCGCTCCGCATCGCTGCGGGCTCAGCCGGAGTATGCGCTGTCCATCTGGGTGATGGTGCCGGTGGCCACGAGGATCCCGCCGATCACCACTGCTACCAGGGCGATCACGAAGGTGATGATCGCGAAGAGCCGAGCCTTGCGCGCCGACTCGGTGGCACCCGCGACGTCGCCGACCGCGGCCTTGCCGTTGACCTGGCTGGCGAAGACCACGGCGAGGATTCCCGTGACGAGCCCGAAGATCCCCGAGCAGCACAGGCCCAGCACGAGAGCCGTGATCGCGACACCCATGTTGTTGGGCACCGAGGCGACCGGGCCCGCGCCGTACGCCGGAGCCGCGTAGCCAGGTGCACCGCCGTAGGGCGGGGGCGTCCCGTACGCCGGCGGGGGCGGGGGCGCGGTCCCGTAGCCCGGAGGGGGCGGTGCCCCGTACGCGGGCGCAGGCGGGGTGGCTCCGGCCGGGGTGCCGCCCGGCGGCGGCGGTGCGTAGGGATCGCCCTCGGGGGGCGGTGGCTGGGTCGGGTCGCTCACGTCGGTCACCTCGGGGGTCGGGGCGGAGGTTGGTCCGCCGATGCCCACGACGCTAGCGACCGGGTGCGGCGGCTGCCACGAAACCGCGACGACCGGCGTGCCGCCGGGGGCCTAGTGTCGATCACGCCATGTCACTCGCCACCCTCCCGCTGACCGACCCGGGCACGCCGACGCTGACCTCCGCGTCCGGCTACCTGAGGTGGGTGGCGCGCAAGCAGTGGCGTCTTCTCGCGGTCGGCGTCTTCTGGGGCGTGCTCTGGATGGTGGCGCAGGCAGCAGTCCCCGCCGGGATCGGTGCGGGGGTGCAGTCGGCGTCGGAGGGCGACGAAGGTGGGGTCCTGCGCGCGGTGGGCGTGCTCCTGGTGCTCGGAGTCGTGCAGGCCTTGGCCGGCGTCGTACGGCACCGCATGGCCGTCACCAGCTGGATCACCGCCGCGAGCCGCACCCAACAGCTCGTGGTGCGCCATGCGGCGCACCTCGGCTCGGACCTGCGCAGCACCGTCGCGACCGGCGAGGTCGTCGCGGTCACGAGCAGCGACGTCGAGAAGATCGGCAGCGCGTTCGACGTCCTCGCCCGGTTCATCGGCGGGATCGTGGCTTTCGTCGCCGTGGCGGCCGTGCTGCTGCACGCCTCCCCCGTGCTCGGCGCCATCGTGCTCGTCGGGATCCCGGTCCTCGGCCTCGCCGTCGGCCCGCTGCTCAAGCCGCTCGAGCGCCGCGAGTCCGCGCAGCGGGTCCGGGTGGGCCGGGCCACGGAGCTCGCCGCCGACACGGTCGCGGGACTGCGGGTGCTGCGCGGCATCGGCGGCGAGGACCTGTTCCTGCAGCGCTTCCGCGACGCGTCCCAGGAGGTGCGGACGGCGGCCGTCGGTGTCGCCCGGGTGCGCTCCCTGCTCGATGCCGAGCAGGTCGCGCTGCCCGGCCTGTTCGTCGTGCTCGTGACCTGGGTCGGCTCGCGGCTCGTCCTCGACGGCACCCTGAGCGTCGGCCAGCTGGTCGCGTTCTACGGGTACTCCGCGTTCCTCATGATCCCGCTGCGCACGTTCACCGAAGCAGCGCAGCGCTGGACCCGCGCCTATGTCGCAGCCGGCCGGGTCGTCACGGTGCTGGGGCTCGAGCGTTCCGACGTGGCGGAGGTCCCGGACGACCTCCATGTCGTCGCGGAGCGAGCGACGCTGCACGATCCTGTGTCCGGTCTCGTCGTGGAGGCGGGCCGACTCACCGCGGTCGTCTGCGCGGAGCAGGTCACCGCGGACGAGATCGCGCTGCGCCTCGCCGGTCTCGGCCCCGACGGCGCACGCGTCACCCTCGACGGCATCCCGCTGTCGGACATCCCGCGTGGCGTGCTGCGCACCGCGGTCCTCACCCAGGACAAGGACCCGGTCCTGCTCTCCGGCACGCTGGCCGAGCTGCTCGACGTGCCGCGCTCGGGTCGGGTGGGGGTCCAGGCCGCCATCGAGACGGCATCGGCGTACGACGTCCTCGACGCCCTCGTCGACTCCTCCCCCGACGTCTCGGACCCCATGCAGGCGCACGTCACCGAGCGCGGCCGGTCGCTGTCCGGCGGGCAACGGCAACGACTTGCGCTCGCACGCTCGCTCATCGTCGACCCGCCGATCCTCGTGCTCGACGAGCCGACGAGCGCCGTCGACTCGCACACCGAGGCACGCATCGCCTCGGCCCTGGTCGAGGCGCGCGCCGGTCGCACGACGGTCGTGCTCACCAGCTCGCCGCTGGTCCTCGACCAGGCCGACCTGGTCGCCCTCGTGCACGACGGGGTCGTGGGGGGGGGGGGGGGGCACGGCCCGCACCGCCCGCACGCGCCCGCCGACCCGACGCGACAAGCACCCG
>JANMMN010000005.1:0-2166 GCA_031373405.1 Actinomycetes bacterium | reverse complement strand
GGGGTGGCGCGGCTCGAGTCGTTGCGTCGGTTGCTGCGCAGCAGGGCCGGCGGCGACGACGGTCCCCCGCTGCCGGACCAGGGTCGGTGAGCAGGTCCGTGGGCGTGTCCGTGGAGCGGCTCGAGCGCTACGCCGACCCCGACATCGAGGGGCTCACGGACCTGCTCGTGGACTGCGTCGCCGGGGGCGCCGGCATCGGGTTCCTGGACCCGCTCGACCCGGCCCAGGCAGCGGACTGGTGGCGTTCCGTGCTCGATGCCCACGGCGCCGTCACCTGGGTCGCGCGCGACGACGCCGGTCGCATCGTCGGCCATGTCCGGCTGCTGCTCGCCGCGATGCCCAACTCACCGCACCGCGCGGAGGTGAGCAAGCTCCTCGTGCACTCCCGGGCGCGCCGGGCCGGAGCGGCGACCGCCCTGCTCTCGGAGCTCGAGGCCTGGGCGCGCGAGCATGGCCGCACGCGGCTCGTGCTCGACACCCAGACGGGGAGCAGCGCCCAACGCCTCTACGAGCACCTCGGCTGGAGCGTCGTGGGTGACATCCCTGACTTCGCGCTCACCACGGCCGGCGGGCTGACCTCGACCACCGTGATGACCAAGAAGGTCGGCCCGATCACGACCTAGCGCTCACCCGACCGGCAGGCTGCCCGGCGTCGTGCTGTCGACGATCGGCTTCCACACCGCGGTCGCACCCGAGTGGCCGGCGCGGATGGCCCAGATCAGGGCGAACACCGCGGTCAGGGTGGTCAGCACGGCGAGCACCGTGCGCGTGCGGTCGGGGGTCTGCTCGCCCTTGCGGTCCCACCACCACAGCGCCGAGACAGCGATGAGCAGCAGCCCGGAGAACACCGGCATCAGCGTCGCGATCTGCGCATGGTCGGCCGGGAACCCGACTCTGCTCGCCAGCTGCTCCCCGCTGAGCTTGGCCACGACAGAGGAGCCGGTGGCGACGAGTGCGGTCAGCACGACGAGCCAGCCGTACGTGCGGTCCCAGGTCGGCCGGACCGAGACGACAAGAGCGCCGAGAGCCGCGAGCGGCACGAGAACGATGACGGCGTGGACGACCAGCGGGTGCAGCGGCAGCCCGGCGATGGTGTCGAACACGGGCGCCTCCGCAAGCTCGGTGTCGGTGGGACGACCGTACGTCGTGACGCCGAGGATCCCGGGCAGGTCGGGGATACGGAGGTGCGCGCCGCCGACCCTCGCGCCCGGGCACCGGGAGCCCCGGTAGCGTCGACTCCGTGCCTCTCCCGCCGTACGCCGACGACCTCGCCCTGGCCATGCTCATCGCCGACCGCGCCGACGAGATCACCATGGACCGGTTCAACGCCCGCGACCTCGTGGTCGAGACGAAGCCGGATCTCACCCCGGTCAGCGACGCCGACAAGTCGGTCGAACGGATGATCCGTGAGCTCGTCGCGGATCGTCGGCCGCATGACGGTGTGCTCGGCGAGGAGTACCCCGAGCTGGTCGGGCGCGGTGGTCGACGGTGGATCGTCGACCCGGTCGACGGCACGAAGAACTTCGTCCGGGGCGTGCCGGTGTGGGCGAGCGTCCTCGGCCTGCAGGACGACGAGGGACGCATGGTCGTCGGTGTCGTGTCGGCACCCGCCCTGGCCCGTCGCTGGTGGGCGACGCTCGGCGGTGGCGCGTTCGTGCGCGAACCGGGCGCGGTCCAACCGCGACGCATCCAGGTGTCACAGGTGCGCGAGCTCGCCGACGCGTCGCTGGGCTATTCGGAGGTGCGCTGGGTGCCGGAGAGCCACCAGGCGAGGTGGGACGCCCTGCTACGCACGGTGTGGCGGGTGCGCGGCTACGGCGACTTCTACAGCCACGTGCTCGTCGCCGAGGGGGCCGTCGACATCGCTGCTGAGCCCCAGCTCAACCTCTACGACGTCGCCGGGGTGGCCATCATCGTGTCCGAAGCGGGTGGTCGCTTCACGGGGGTCAACGGCGTCGACGGTCCGGCTCAGGGCAGTGGCATCTCCTCGAACGGCGTCCTGCACGACGCCGTGCTCGACGCCCTGCGCTGACCGCGGCGGAGGTCGCCTACGGCCGGTCGACCGGCACGATGTCGCGCGGCGCCGGCTCCACCGGCACCCCCCGCCGTCGGTACCAGGCCCGGACGATCGCCGGAGCGAGCAGAACGGCGTAGAGGTCGAACCAG
>JANMMN010000401.1:0-2980 GCA_031373405.1 Actinomycetes bacterium | reverse complement strand
CTGCCCCGCGTTGGCACGAGCAGTGCCCGGCCCACATCCACCCGCTTGTGCCAGCGCGGCCCCTACCCCGCGTTGGCACGAGCAGTGCCCGTGCGAGCCGGTGATGGTCTTCGGCGTACGCCGCGATGCTCGTGACCGGAGCCCCGGACAGCTGAGTTGTCACTGTGTCCCGGTGCCGGGGAGCCGCTCAGCACTGACAACCACCTGCCTGCTCCGCGCGCCTCCGCCGGCGACACGTCAGCGGTCGGTGTCGTCTGCCGGCGCTTGGCGCGCGAGGATGGGGGCGATGACAGCGCAGAGGACCACGCACGGGGCCGGCGGCCTCGCCTACGACGTGTCCGGTGACGGCCCGCCGCTGGTCCTGCTGCACGGGCTCGGGTCCTCGTCGCGCGCGTTCGCCGCGGTGATCAGCGAGCTCGCGCAGAGCTTCACGACGTACGCCGTCGACCTGCCAGGCCACGGCAGGTCCCCGTTGCCGGACGACCTCGACGGCGACATCACGCCCGGTGACCTCGCCACTGCCGTGGGTCGGTGGCTCGACACGCTGGGGATCGAGCGCGTCCACGTGGCCGGGAACTCGATGGGTGGCTGGGTGGCGCTCGAGCTCGCCGCCGACGGCCGCGCGCTGTCGGTCACCGCCCTGTCCCCGGCCGGGCTCTGGGAGCCCCTGCGCAGGCGATCGCCGCTGATGGACATCAACCGCCGCTTCGCGCGGATCACCAGCCCCGCGATCCCGGTGCTCTCCCGCTCCCCTTTCGCGCGTTCGGTGGGCTTCCGTCACACCGTCGAGCGCCCCGAGATGCTCACGCCGGCGATCACCGCGGCTGCCGTGCGCGACCTGGTCGAGGCGGTCGGGTACGACGCCGCGCACGACGGCATGGTGCAGCGCGCCTTCGACCGCTCCGACGAGATCGCCGACGACGTGCCCGTGGTCATCGCGTTCGGCGACCGCGACCGGATCATCCCCGCGGTGGCCGGCCGCGAGCGCGACCACTCGCCCGTGCACGCGCGCTGGGTGACGATCGATCGCTGCGGGCACGTGCCGATGTGGGACGTCCCCGGCGAGACCGCCGCACTCATCAGGTCCACCGCCGGTGTCTGACCCGCGCTACACCGTCGACGAACGGCCCGGCGCACGTGAGCCGACTCCAGCGGTCGTGAGCCTGCACCTGTTCGGCGTGTCCGGCGTCGGCGTCGTGCGCGCCCTCGGGCGCATGGGCACCGATCGCGCCCGGGTCCGGCGTATCCCCGGAGCCTCGTTCGCCAAGATGCTCGGCACCGGGTCAGGACGCACGTTCACCCCGCGCGACGCCGATCCGGGCCACTGGGGGGTGCTCGCCTGCTGGCGCGACGTCGACGGCCCGGTGCGCTTCGAGGAGTCCGCGACCTATCGCGGCTGGTCGTCGATCGCCACGGAGGAGGCGTGTTTCCTGCTGCGCCCGTTGGCATCACGCGGACAGTGGGCAGGCCGTACGCCGTTCGGTGACCCACTGGCGCACCGCTGGGACGGCCCGGTGGCCGCGGTCACCCGGGCACGCATCAAGACCGCGCAGTGGCGCCGGTTCTGGTCGGCCGTGCCACCGGTGTCGGGCGACCTGCGCGAGGTCGACGGCCTGCGGCTCGCGCTCGGCATCGGTGAGGCACCCGTGGGGCTGCAGGGCACCTTCAGCGTGTGGGAGTCCAACGCGGCGCTCACCGAGTTCGCCCACCGCCGCTCGCCGCACCTCGAGGTGATGCGCCGCACGCACGAGGAGCAGTGGTACGCCGAGGAGCTCTTCGCCCGCTTCGCCCTCGTCGAGGCCCACGGCACCCATCGCGGCCGCCCCGTCGCCTGACCGACTTCAACCGCCCACAGACCGCTTGACGATCCATAGGAGCATCCCGGGCACGACGGCACGCGGATGCCGGCCCAGCGTGTCGTGGTGCCAGGTCTCGCGTGCTGGCCGCGGGTCGCCTCGGACCGTGGTCGGGATGCCCCCTGCAACGGCGTAGGGTCGCTCACGCGATGAGCGTGCGTGTCTATGCGGGTCCCCACGCCGACCGCCGACAAGGCGGCTCGGGCGGGTACGTGCGCGCCCTGCCGTGGGTCCTCGCGCTGGTGACCATCGCGGCGCAGATCGTCTGGCCGCTCAGCTCGGGTTCGGTGCGCGACACGCTCACGGTGCTCTCCGTCGTGCTGTTCTTCCTCACCTGTGCGTCGCACGCCCTCATCGCCCGCGGGATCATCTGGACGGTCGGCTGGTTCCTCATCAGCGCCGGCATCGGCCTGGTGGCCGAGGTGATCGGCACCCGTACGGGTCTGCCCTTTGGCGACTACACGTACGCCGATCGGCTCGGGCCTTCCCTCGCCGGAGTGCCCGTCATCATCCCGCTGGCGTGGGCGATGATGAGCTATCCCGCGCTGCTGGCTGCCCGTCGGCTGGTACGCGGCCCGCTCGCCACCGCCGCCGTAGGGGCGCTCGCGCTCGCGTCCTGGGACCTGTTCCTCGATCCCCAGATGGTCGGCGAGGGCCACTGGACCTGGACCCTGGACAACACCCTGACCCTGCAGGGGATCGACGGGATCCCGGTGGTGAACTTCGTCGGCTGGGGACTCGTCTCCCTCCTCCTCATGCTGCTGCTCGATCGGCTCCCCCGCCGACGCAACGACGGAGCCGAGGGCGACGGCGTCCCGGCGCTGATGTACCTGTGGACCTACGTGTCCTGCGTCCTGCTCAACGCGGTGTTCCTGCACCGTCCCGGCGTCGCCCTGTGGGGTGGCGTCGTCATGGGCCTCGTCGCGATCCCCTACGCCTACGCGCTGTGGACCGGACGCGACTGAGCCGCGGCGTCGAGGCGGTCGTCGCCTCCGGCGCTGTCGGTGCCTGGGCAGCCACGGCGCACACGGCATACAACCTGCGGCTGCTGCGTACGCCGCTCGCGGCACCGTCGCCGGTCACCGAGCGCGTGAGCATCCTCGTCCCCGCACGGGACGAGGCAC
>JANMMN010000388.1:0-2466 GCA_031373405.1 Actinomycetes bacterium | reverse complement strand
CTCATGGACCCTTCAGTGCACGGGGAGGGCGGTGGCGTGGAGGAGGGTTGCGGACTCGGGGACGTGGACCCCGAGGGGTACGCCGACCTCAGCCAGGAGCGCGCCGTCGGCCTCCAGCCCCTCGGCGTACCACCTCGGCTCGGACTTCCCGGGGCTCCAGGTCGCGCCGGGCAGGGGCAGCCGCTCGACGTGGTAGCGCCGCGCCGGGTCGAGGCCGGCGAGGCGCACCGGTGCCGGGGTCGTCGCGTCGGTGGTGGTGCACTGCGCGTAGGAGTAGACCGCCTCGGAGCCGTCGTGCGCCACGACGCCGTGCACCACGGCGGAGGAGTCAGGATGGTCGACGCGCACCGTGCGCCCACCGTGCAGCAGCGGCCGGAACCGCTTGTGCAGCGCGATGATCTGCGCGACTCCCGCGCGGTCCTCGTCCGTCGCGGAGGCAAGGTCCCACTCGAAGCCGAGGTGCCCGAAGAACGCGGTCGCCGCCCGGAACGGCAGCGTCTGCGTGCGTGCCGTCGAGTGCGACCAGGGGGGCCCGACGTGCGCGCCCATCAGCTCGGGCGGGTAGAGGTAGGAGAACGTTCGCTGGATGGCCTGGCGCTCCAGCGCGTCGTTGGAGTCCGACGTCCAGAAGCGATCGGTGTACGCCGCGATCCCGAGATCGACGCGCGCACCGCCGGAGGAGCACGACTCGATCTCGACCCCGGGGTGGCGCGCGCGCAGGTCGGCGAGCAGCGTGTAGAGCGCGAGGGTCTGGCGGTGGACCCCGGCCGCCGCCCCGCGATGTCCGGCCGCGACGAGATCGCGGTTCATGTCCCACTTGACGAACGAGACGGGCACATCGGCGAGCAGGGTGTCGAGCCGCTCGAGCAGGTACGCCGACACCTCGGGACGAGCGAGGTCGAGCACGAGCTGGTGGCGACCGAGCACCGGGTCCTGACCGGCGATCCCGAGCACCCAGTCAGGGTGCGCGCGAAACAGGTCGCTGTCGGGGTTGACCATCTCCGGCTCGACCCACAGGCCGAACGACATGCCGAGCCCGACCACGTGCTCGGCGAGCTCGCCGAGACCGTGCGGGTAGGCGCGCTCGTCGACGTACCAGTCACCGAGGCTCGAGGTGTCGTCGTCGCGACCGCGGAACCAGCCGTCGTCGAGCACGAACCGCTCCACACCGACGCCTGCTGCGACGTCGGCGAGTCGCTGCAGCTCGGCCACGTCGTGGCGGAAGTACACGGCCTCCCACGTGTTGAGCAGCACAGGTCGCGGCGTAGGCGGGTGCGACGCACGGGCACGGACATGTGCGTGGAAGGAGTCGGTGATGCCGCCGAGACCGTGGCCGGAGTACGCCGCGACCACGAGCGGCGCGCACAGCGACTCACCCGGCGCGAGCCGCACCTCGCCGGGCAGCAGCAGCTCGGCGAGGGACAGGAACCGGCGTCCGTCGGGCAACGACTCGACCCGCACGTGGTGGTTGCCGCTCCAGGCGAGGTGTGCGGCCCACACCTCGCCGCGCTCCTCGGAGAACGCGGGCGTGCCGACCATCACGGTGGGAGCCGACTCGTGCGAGGTGCGCCCGCGCCGGTTCTCCAGGACGAGAGCGCCGCGAGCGAGTGCGTGGCGCTGCTCCTGCATCTCCTTGGTCCAGCGCCCGACGAGGGTGAGCGCCTCGCCGGCGCGGGCCGGGACCGGCAGGAGGGGCGCGAGCGCGAGGACGTGCAGGTCGGTGTCGCCGTCGTTGGTGACGTCGGTGCCGACCGTGAGCACGCCGTGCTCGTCGAGCGTGAGGCGTACGCCGATGGTCACCCCTGCGGTCTCGTCGCTGCCGGTCCAGTGCAGGCTCGTCGGCGTCACATCGAGC
The DNA here is from genome assembly GCA_031373405.1 of Actinomycetes bacterium. Taxonomy (GTDB): domain Bacteria; phylum Actinomycetota; class Actinomycetes; order S36-B12; family CAIYMF01; genus Longivirga. Next base: position 611 of record JANMMN010000388.1, on the reverse strand, counting down.
GACGTGCAGACGAAGCGTGGCGCCCAGTCGCGTCCGTCGCCGCGATGCGCGTCGAGGCCGCCGTACGCCGACCACCCGCGCGAACGGTCCGGCAGCACGGACAGCGCCGGCACGAGGTCGAGGCCACCCTGGGGCACGGCCGGGTCGTCGAGCCCGTCAACCCCCGCGAGGTCGACATCATCGGGGAGCCGTGCTCCCCAGTGCACGATGCGCGGCACGTCGTCGTCCGTGGTCACGACGAGTGTCGAAGAGCGCGAGCGCAGTACGGCGTATCGGGCACTGGTCGGCACGGTGGGCGAGGCGCTGGTCGTCACGGAATCCCACTCTGCCGCATCACCGGCGCACCTCGCCCCCACACCACGCTCGGCCACCCCTGAGCTCCGGTCGAATGTGCCATGAACCGCCTCTACGAAAGCCCATGGCACAGTCAGCGCAGCCGTGGCGGGGGTGGGTCAGGTGTGGAAGGGCTGGATCCCGTCGGCGGGGATGACGCCGAGGCGACCCTGCTGGAAGTCCTCGACGGCCTGCATCAGCTCGCGCTGCGTGGTCCTCACGAACGGGCCGTACCACGCGACCGGCTCGAGGATCGGTGCCCCGCCGAGCAGCACGAC
>JANMMN010000341.1:0-10925 GCA_031373405.1 Actinomycetes bacterium | reverse complement strand
CCGCTCGCAGGCTCGAGCGCGCGGGGCTCGGTCGAGGTGGTCTCGACCGACCAGGGGGCCAGGGTCGCGGTCGACGTCACCGGGCTGGCCGCCGCTGACGGGTTCTACGAGGTCTGGCTCCTCGACAAGGACGGCACGAAGCTGATCGCGCTCGGGGTGCTCGACGGCGCGGCGCACGGCGAGTTCGCGATGCCTCCGGGAGTCTCGGTGTCGGACTACCCCGTCGTCGATGTCTCCCTCGAGCCCTCCGACGGCGATCCGAGCCACTCCAAGAACAGCCTCGTGCGGGGGACGCTCCCGGCGTGACCGGGTGCTCGGTACCGGATGTGACCGTCATCGCGCTCGCTCGCACCGACCCTCGACGCGCACCTCGCCTAACCTGTGATCATGACGACCGACACCGCGGCTGACTCCCGCACTGCCGCATCGGCTGTCGACGGTCGCTCGCCGCGCGGCGTGCGCCGCATCTACGTCGCCAACCTCGTCGCGCAGGCGGCGATCGTGGTCACCGGTGCCGTCGTCCGGCTCACCGGCTCCGGCCTGGGCTGCCCCACGTGGCCGCGGTGCACCGAAGGATCCTTCGTCCCGGTCGAGGGCCAGGTCGAGGCCTGGCACACGTACGTCGAGTTCGGCAACCGCCTCCTCACCTTCGTCCTCGGCCTGCTCGCGATCGCCGCGCTCGTCGCAGCGTGGAGCGACGCCCGTCGCCGTCGCGCGGCGGGCCTGGCGCCGCGTCGGGCGCTGAGCGCCCTCGCCGTCGTCCCGATCGCGGGCACGCTGGCCCAGGCAGTCCTGGGCGGGATCACGGTGCTCACCGGGCTGAACCCGCTCATCGTGGGGGCGCACCTGCTGGTGTCCTTCGTGATCGTCGCGCTGGTGACCCTGCTGGTGAAGCGGGCAGGCGAGCCGGGCGACGAGCCGCTGCTCGTGGTGGTGCGTCCCGAGATCCGCTGGGGCGTGCGCGCCCTGGCCGTGCTCATGGCGTCGACGATCGTGGCCGGCACCCTCGTCACCGCGAGCGGTCCCCACGCCGGTGACGAGCGCACGCCGCGTCTCGGGCTCGACCCGCAAGCCCTGAGCTGGCTGCACGCGGACCTCGTGCTGCTCTCGATCGGCCTGCTGATCGGCCTGCTCGTTGCCCTGCGCTCGACCGGAGCTCCGGTCGAGGTCGGGCACGCCGCGATGGTGACGCTGCTGCTCTTCTTCGGGCAGGGCGCCGTCGGCTACGTGCAGTACTTCACCGGGCTGCCCTGGGTCCTCGTCGCTGTGCACGTCCTGGGGTCGACGGTCGTGTGGTGGAGCACCGTGCGGCTTCTGCTCATGACCCGCACCCGGGGCGTCGCCTACCAGGGCAGCAGCGGGTCGATCGCGACGACGAGGAAGAGCAGCGCCAGATAGGTGATCGACCCGTGGAAGAGCCGCATGGCCTTCACGTCGTGGTCGCCCCGGCGCACCCGGCGCAGCAGCGCGTGCGCCTCCAGGAGGAAAGCCGCGCCGAGCAGCACGGCCGAGGCGGCGTAGAACGGCGTCATCCCCGCCGCGGGCACCAGCAGCAGCGAGGTGACCACCATCGCCCACGAGTACGCGATGATCTCGAGCGCGACCCGGGACAACGGCGCGACGACGGGCAGCATCGGCACGCCGGCTGCGGCATAGTCGTCCTTGAACCGCAGCGACAACGGCCAGTAGTGCGGTGGTGTCCAGAAGAACACGACTCCGAAGAGCACCACTGGTGCCCAGCTCAACGAGCCGGTGACCGCGGCCCAGCCGATGAGGACCTGCATGCACCCTGCGGCGCCGCCCCAGACGATGTTCTGGGGGGTGCGGCGCTTGAGCAGGAGCGTGTAGCCCACGACGTACATGAGGATCGCGGCGGCTGTGAGCGCGGCCGCGAGTGCGTTGGTCGTCACCGCGAACCACACCACCGAGCTGACGGCGAGGACGAGCCCGAACACCAACGCCGCACGGGGGCTCACCTCGCCGGTGACCAGGGGCCGGTGCCCGGTGCGCACCATGAGCGAGTCGATGTCGCGGTCGAGATACATGTTGAGGGCGTTGGCACCGCCGGCGGCGAGGAAGCCACCGACGAGCGTGGCGAGCACTAGCGTGAGCGGCGGGACGCCCTGCGCCGCGAGGATCATCGTCGGGACCGTCGTGACCAGCAGCAGCTCGATGATCCGCGGTTTGGTCAGCGCCACGAAGGCCGCGAACGTCGACCGTTGCGGAGCAGGCGCCGCGGGACCGTCGTCAGCTCCGGACACCCCGGGACGGGGGTCGACCGCGGTCACGCGCACGCTCCGGTGGTGTCGGCGGGCTCGGGCGAGGGTCTGGACGACCCAGGTGCGAGGCTCAGTCTACCGGGCCGTCCGGGACCGGCGCGGTCGCCGGTAGGCTCACGGCCCGTGACGAGTGCAACCGCCGCCCCGACTCCCGCTGCCCCCTTCGATCCCGCGACGTGGAGCGATCTCGACCGTCGCGCGGTCGACACCGCGCGCGTCCTCGCGGCCGACTCCGTGCAGAAGGTCGGCAACGGCCACCCCGGCACCGCGATGAGTCTCGCCCCGGTGGCCTACCTGCTCTTCCAGCGCTTCCTGCGCCACGACCCGAGCGACGCGGACTGGCTCGGCCGCGACCGCTTCGTGCTCTCCTGCGGCCACTCCTCGCTGACGCTGTACATCTCGCTCTACCTCTCCGGCTACGGCCTCGAGCTCTCCGACCTCCAGTCCTTCCGTACGTGGGGCTCGCTCACCCCGGGGCACCCCGAGCGGCACCACACCGTCGGCGTCGAGACCACCACCGGTCCCCTGGGGCAAGGGCTCGCCACCGCCGTCGGCATGGCGATGGGAGCCCGCTACGAACGCGGGCTGCTCGACCCCGACGCCGCCCCGGGCGCGAGCCCGTTCGACCACACCGTGTGGGTCATCGCCTCCGACGGCGACCTCGAGGAGGGCGTGACGTCCGAGGCGTCGTCGCTCGCCGGCACCCAGAAGCTCGGCAACCTCGTCGTCGTCTGGGACGACAACCGGATCTCGATCGAGGACGACACCGCGATCGCGTTCGACGAGGACGTCGTGGCCCGGTACTCGGCGTACGGCTGGCACACCGACTCCGTCGACGTGCTGCCCGACGGCAGCGTCGACGTCCTCGCCCTTGCGGCCGCCTTCGACCGCGCTCAGGCAGAGACCGACCGGCCCTCGTTCATCCGGCTGCGCACCGTCATCGGATGGCCGGCACCGACGCTGCGCAACACGTTCAAGGCCCACGGCAGCGCGCTCGGCGCGGCAGAGGTCGCAGCGACCAAGGTGCTTCTCGGTTTCGACCCGGAGCGCAGCTTCGACGTTGCCGACGAGGTGCTCGCCCACGCCCGCGAGGTGCGCACCCGGGGGGCCGCGACCCGTGCCGCCTGGGACACGTCGTACGCCGCGTGGCGCACGGCCAACCCGGCGCGTGCCGACCTGCTCAACCGCCTCGTCGCCGGCACTCTGCCCGACGACCTCGTCCTCCCTGAGTTCCCGGCCGGCAAGGACGTCGCGACCCGCAAGGCCAGCGGCGAGGTCATCCAGGCGATCGCCGCCGCGCTCCCTGAGTTCGTCGGCGGCAGCGCCGACCTCGCGTAGAGCAACAACACCACCATCGAGGGAGCGCCGTCGTTCCTCCCCCTCGGCACGGTGGTCTCCCCCACAGCGATGTTCGGGCAGAGCCAGTCGCCGTACGGCCGGATCCTCCACTTCGGCATCCGCGAGCACGCGATGGGCTCCGCCCTCACCGGGATGTCGCTGTCGAACCTGCTGCGTCCCTTCGGCGGGACCTTCCTCGTGTTCAGCGACTACATGCGTGGCGCCGTCCGCGTCGCCGCGATCATGGGGGCCAACGTCACCTACGTCTGGACCCACGACTCCATCGGCCTCGGTGAGGACGGCCCGACGCATCAGCCGGTCGAGCACCTCTGGGCGCTGCGCGCGATCCCTGGCCTTGCCGTCGTGCGCCCCGCCGACGCCAACGAGACCTCGGTCGCCTGGGGCGAGATCCTGCGGCGACGCCGGCCGACCGGCCTCGCGCTGACCCGGCAGAACCTGCCCACCATGGATCGCAACGTCGTGGCCCCCGCGGCCGGGACCGCACGAGGCGGTTACGTCCTCGCCGATGCGCCCGACGGGCGCCCCGACGTCATCCTGATCGCGACCGGGTCGGAGGTGCAGCTCGCCCTCGGTGCCCGCGAGTCGCTCGCCGCCGAGGGCGTCGCGGCCCGGGTCGTGTCGATGCCGTGCCTGGAGTGGTTCGAGGAGCAGGACGCCGACTACCGCGAGTCGGTGCTGCCCTCGTCGGTCTCCGCTCGGGTCTCGGTCGAGGCTGGGATCGCACAGGGTTGGTGGAAGTACCTCGGCACCCATGGCCGCTCTGTCTCGCTGGAGCACTTCGGTGCGTCGGCCGATCAGGCGACCCTCTTCCGCGAGTTCGGCATCACCGTCGACACGGTTGCCGCCGCGGCGCGCGACTCGCAGGCGTCCGCGGCGGGCTGAGGCTGTCGGTACGCCCGGGTTCGGGCGGGAGGGTTGATCCCTCGTTAGGGTCGGGGGCATGTCTGCTGATCGTCTGGGTGCCCTGTCCGCCGCCGGTGTGTCGATCTGGCTCGACGACCTCGATCGTGCCCGGCTGAGCGCCGGCGGGCTCGAGGCGTTGGTCGTCGGCTCGCACGTGGTGGGCGTGACAACCAACCCGTCGATCTTCGAGAAGGCGATCGGTGGCGGCGCGGCGGAGTACGCCGACCAGATCCGCGACCTCGCCGTGCGGGGCGTGTCACTCGACGAGGCGGTCCGTGCGATGACGAGCTTCGACGTGCGGTGGGCGTGCGACGTGCTCGCGCCCGTGCACGAGCGCACGGGCGGCGTCGACGGTCGCGTGAGCATCGAGGTGGATCCCCGGCTGGCTCGCGACACCGCTGCCACGATCGCCGAGGCCCGCGCGCTGCACTGGGCGGTCGACCGGTCGAACGTGCTGGTCAAGATCCCCGCGACGGTCGAAGGGCTTCCCGCGATCACGGCGGCGCTCGGCGACGGGATCAGCGTCAACGTGACGCTGATCTTCTCGGTCGAGCGCTACCGGGCCGTGCTGGACGCGTGGCTCGCGGGGCTGGAGCAGGCGCACGCCGCCGGACGTGACCTCTCGCGGATCGAGTCGGTCGCGTCGTTCTTCGTCAGCCGCGTCGACACCGAGGTGGATCGACGGCTGCCCAGCGGATCACCGCTGCGTGGCACGGCCGCCATCGCCAACGCACGCGTGGCCCACCAGGCTTTCGCGCAGGTCGTGGCCAGTGACAGGTGGGTCGTGCTCGCCGCCGCCGGCGCGCACGTGCAACGTCCGTTGTGGGCGTCCACGGGCGTCAAGGACCCCGCCTTCCTCGACACCCGGTACGTGGTCGACCTCGTGACCCGCGACGTCGTCAACACGATGCCGGAGGCGACGCTCGACGCGATGCGAGACCACGGCGAGGTGGCGGGCGACACGATCGTGCCGCAGTACGCCGCGGCCGAGGCCGCTCTCGTCGCGCTGGCAGACGCCGGCATCGACCTCGAGGACGTCGTGACGGTGCTCGAGACGGAGGGGGTCGACAAGTTCGTCGCGTCGTGGGAGTCGTTGCTCGCAAGCGTGACGACCGCGCTCGAGACCGCCCGCACCGCAGCCGGACGATGAGGGGTCGATGATGCGCACCCGGATCGCGACACCCTCGGACAACCCGCTGCGCGACCCGCGCGACCGGCGACTGCCCAAGATCGCCGGGCCGTGCAGCCTGGTGATCTTCGGCGTCACCGGCGACCTTGCTCGCAAGAAGCTCATGCCCGCCGTGTACGACCTCGCCAACCGCGGACTGCTGCCGCCGGGCTTCGCGCTCGTCGGGTTTGCGCGCCGCGACTGGGCCGACCAGGACTTCGCCCAGATCGTCCACGACTCGGTGCGCGAGCACGCCCGCACGGAGTTCCGCGAGGACGTGTGGAACGAGCTCTGCAAGGGGATCCGCTTCGTCGCCGGTGACTTCGCCGACGAGGCTGCCTTCGACCGGCTCTCCGAGGTGGTGCTCGACCTCGACCGGGTGCGGGGCACCCGTGGCAACCACGCCTTCTACCTCTCCATCCCGCCGAAGTTCTTCGGTGCTGTCGTGCAGCAGCTCAAGCGGTCCGGGCTCTCGGTGTCCGACGACGGGGCGTGGCGCCGGGTCGTCATCGAGAAGCCGTTCGGCCACGACCTCGCCAGCGCCCGCGAGCTCAACTCGACCATCGGGGAGGTGTTCCCCTCGGGGTCGGTCTTCCGCATCGACCACTACCTCGGCAAGGAGACGGTGCAGAACCTGCTGGCCCTGCGCTTCGCCAACACGATGTTCGAGCCGATCTGGAACAGCAACTACGTCGACCACGTGCAGATCACGATGGCCGAGGACATCGGCATCGCCGGTCGCGCCGGGTACTACGACGGGATCGGCGCGGCCCGCGACGTGATGCAGAACCACCTGCTGCAGCTGCTCGCGCTCACGGCGATGGAGGAGCCGCTCTCCTTCGCGGCGAAGGACGTCCGGATCGAGAAGGAGAAGGTGCTCACGGCGCTGACGCTGCCCAAGGACCTCGACCTGCACACCGCTCGCGGGCAGTACGCCACCGGCTGGCAGGGCGGCAGGCCGGTGATCGGCTTCCTCGAGGAGGACGGCATCTCCCCCGGCTCGACCACCGAGACCTTCGCCGCCGTGCGCCTCGAGGTCGACACCCGGCGCTGGGCCGGTGTGCCGTTCTACCTGCGCACCGGCAAGCGTCTCGGGCGTCGGGTCACCGAGCTTGCCGTGGTCTTCAAGCGGGCACCGCACCTGCCCTTCAGCGCCACCGACACCGAGGAGCTGGGGCAGAACGCGTTCGTCGTGCGGATCCAGCCCGACGAGGGCGTGACGATGCGCTTCGGCAGCAAGGTGCCGGGCACCCAGATGGAGGTGCGCGACGTCAACATGGACTTCGCGTACGGCGACTCCTTCACCGAGTCGAGCCCCGAGGCCTACGAGCGGCTCATCCTCGACGTGCTCCTCGGCGACCCGCCGCTCTTCCCGCGGCACGAGGAGGTCGAGCTCGGCTGGCAGGTCCTCGACCCGATCCTCGAGCGGTGGGCCGACCGCGGCCGCCCCGACCAGTACGAGTCCGGCACCTGGGGTCCGGCCTCGGCGTACGAGATGATCGCCCGCGACGGACGCGGCTGGAGGCGGCCATGAGCGTGCGGCTCGACGACACCACCGCCAGCGAGGTCGGCACGGCCATCTCGGCCGAGCGGTTCCGACAGGGGTCCAGCACGGTGGGCCGGGTGCTCACGTTGGTGATCATCGCGGACGAGACCACTCAGGCCGACGCCGTGCGCTCAGCAGCCGAGGCCGCCCGTGAGCACCCCTGTCGCATCCTGACCGCGATCCCTCGTCCCGGACGCGGGGCTGCGCGGCTCGACGCCGAGATCACGGTCGGCGGGAACGACGGTCTCGGTGAGCTCGCCGAGCTGAGGCTGCGCGGGCCGCTGGCGCACCACATGGCCTCGGTCGTCCTCCCGCTGCTCGTGCCGGACGCGCCCGTCGTCGTGTGGTGGCCGGGCCATGCCCCGGACTCGCCCTCGGACGACCCGGTGGGCCGCCTCGCGCAGCGTCGGATCACCGACTCCGCCACCGCATCACGCCCCCTCGCCGCCCTGGACGTCCGCGCGGCGCACTACGTCGCGGGTGACACCGACCTCGCCTGGACCCGGTTGACCCCGTGGCGGGCCCTGATCGCCTCCGCGCTCGACCTGCCGTTCGAGCCGATCCAGCGGGTGAGCGTCGCGGTGCAACGGAGCAACCCGTCGGGTGCGCTGCTGGCGGCATGGCTGCAGCACGGGCTCGGCGTGCCGGCCGTCGTGACCCACAGCAGGGGCCCGGGCATCACGGCGGTGCTGCTGCACACCGCGCGGGGAGACATCGCCATCAGCCGTCCCGACGGTCGCGTGGCCCGGCTGTCGCGACCGGGGTTCCCCGACCGGGAGGCGGCACTGCACCGGCGTAGCACCGAGGGGCTCATCGCCGAGGAGCTCCGTCGGCTCGACCCCGACGACATCTATGGCGAGACGCTGGCGGCTCTCGCCACCCTGGCGCCGCCCGGGACCGCGACGAAGGCGCCCGCGCGGCGGGTCGCTCGGTCGAAGGCGAAGGCCGCGACGTGAGCACGCCCGAGGTCCTCGTCCATCGCGACGCGGCAGCGCTCGCGCAGGCCATCGCGGCTCGCCTCGTCACCCGCATCGTCGACGTCGCTGCGGCGCGCGGTCGGGCCCACATCGCGCTCACCGGAGGCACGATGGGCTCGGCCTGCCTGGCGGCGCTGGCGGGCTCTCCGGCACGCGACTCGATCGACTGGTCGTCCGTGCACGTGTGGTGGGGCGACGACCGCTACGTGGCCTCCGACGACCCGGACCGCAACGAGCGTCAGGCCCGGGCTGCGCTGCTCGACTCGGTGCCGCTCGACCCGGCGCACGTCCACGCCATGCCGTCGAGCGACTCGGGGCTCTCGGTGGAGGCTGCGGCTGCGGCGTACGCCGAGGAGCTGCGCGCGGCCTCACGCCCCGAGGACCACGCCGCGCTCCCCTCCTTCGACGTCTGCCTGCTCGGCATCGGCCCCGACGCTCATGTGGCGAGCCTGTTCCCGCAGGCACCCGCCCTGCACGAGCGGGAGCGCACGGTGGTCGGCGTGCACGGCGCGCCCAAGCCGCCGCCGACCCGGGTGTCCCTGACTCTGCCGGCGCTGCAGGCGTCGGCCGAGGTGTGGATCATCGCCGCCGGGCGTGGCAAGGCCGACGCGGTCCGGCTCGCGCTGTCCGACGCCGGGCCCACGCAGGTGCCGGCCGCGGGAGCACGGGGCCGCGAACGCACGCTCGTGCTGCTCGATGCGGATGCGGCGAGCGCGCTGCCCCCGGACATGCGACGGCTCGCCAGCCCCTGAGGGCGGCGAGCCGTGGCGACCGAGGTGGGGTGCTACTTGCCGCGGAGCTTGGCGATCGCCTCGTTGAGGATGGCCTCGCCGTCGGCGTCGCTGCGCCGCTCCTTCACGTACGCCAGGTGCGTCTTGTAGGGCTCGACCTTCACTGCCGCCGGCGGGTGGTCCTTGTCGCGCCCGGCGGGGAGCCCGCAGCGTGGGCAGTCCCACGTCTCGGGCACGGCGGCCTCGGTCGCGAAGCTGGGTCGGGTCTCGTGCTTGTTGGCGCAGTAGAAGGTCACCCGGTGCCGCGGGGCGGCGTCGCCGCGCTCGGCCTCGCCCATGGGCCCGGCACCGACACGGCTACCTCGGATCGCACTGCCACTCGCCACGGGTGGTGCCTCTCTCTGGGACTGACTCGACGGGTCGGGGGCCCGATGGTCGAACGAGGGACGTGCTCAGGCCTTGAGCAGGAGGCCCAGACCGACGATCAGCGCTGCCCAGATGACGCCGAGCGCGATGGTGATCCGGTCGAGGTTGCGCTCCGCGGCGCTCGAGCCGCCGAAGGAGGAGGAGATGCCGCCGCCGAAGAGGTCGGACAGGCCGCCGCCCTTGCCCTTGTGCAGCAGCACGAGGACGACGAGGAGAGCGCTGATGATCATCAGCAGGATCTGGAACACGATGACCATGGCGGTGTGCGTCTCCCCTTCAGGCCGGGCGGGTGCCTCGGCGCGTCGGCCCAGGATACGGGACGGCTCCCAGGACCCGCGCACGCGCCACCCCGGCGGGGTGCGAGCCGCGGGCGATGGCGCGTGCGGACGTGCTGATCAGGACTCGTCGCCGGGGTGCAACCGGAAGCGGGCGATGGCGACGAACTCGTCGGGGTCGATGCTCGCACCGCCGACGAGCGCACCATCGACGTCGGGCTTGGCCATGATCGCAGCCACGTTGGAGGCCTTGACCGAGCCGCCGTAGAGCACGCGGACGCCGTCGGCGAGGTCGCCGGAGTAGAGCTCGGCGAGCCGCGTGCGGATCGCGGCGCAGACCTCCTGCGCATCCTCCGGCGTCGCCACCTCGCCGGTGCCGATCGCCCAGACCGGCTCGTAGGCGACCACGAGCGTGCGGGCCTTGTCGGCGGGCAGACCTGCGAGGGCGCCCTCGATCTGGGCGAGCGTGTGAGCGACGTGAGTGCCCGCCTGCCGGACCTCGAGACCCTCACCCACGCACAGGATCGGGGTGATGCCGTGACGGTAAGCAGCACGCACCTTGGCGGCGACGACCTCGTCGGTCTCGCCGTGGTTCTCGCGGCGCTCGCTGTGCCCGACCGTGACATAGCTGCACCCGAGCTTGGCCAGCATCGAGCCGCTGATCTCGCCGGTGTAGGCACCCTTGTCGGCCGTGGACAGGTCCTGGGCGCCGTACCGCAGGTCGAGCTTGTCCGAGTCGATCAGGGTCTGCACCGAGCGGATGTCGGTGAACGGCGGGAGGACGGCGACCTCGCACGCGGCGAGGTCCGCGACGGTGAGCGAGAACGCGAGCTTCTGCACCACCGCGATCGCCTCGAGGTGGTTGAGTTTCATCTTCCAGTTGCCCGCCATGAGCGGGAGACGGCCAGTCATGTGTCAGTCCTCCAGGACCGCGATGCCGGGGAGGACCCGTCCCTCGAGGAACTCCAGGGACGCACCTCCACCGGTGGAGATGTGGGTGAAGCCGGACTCGTCGATCCCGAGCAGACGCACCGCGGCGGCGGAGTCGCCGCCGCCGACGACGGTGAGACCGTCGACCCGGGTGATCGCCTCGGCCAACGCGCGGGTGCCCTCGGCGTAGGGGGCCATCTCGAAGACGCCCATCGGACCGTTCCAGACCACGGTTCGAGCATCGGCCAGCGCCCGGGCGAAGAGCTCACGGCTGTTGGGGCCGATGTCGAGGCCCATCCACCCGTCCTCGATCTGGTCGGCCGCCACGATC
>JANMMN010000333.1:0-3086 GCA_031373405.1 Actinomycetes bacterium | reverse complement strand
CGAGCCCGAGCCGGTCCTCGGCCCGCCCACACGCCTCGGCTGCGGCGTCCACGTCGTCGGCCGACTCCGCCTTCGCGAGACAGAACCCGGTCACGGCACCCGAGGCCACCGCCTCGATGTCGTGGCCGGCGAGGCCGTCGCCGTTCACCCGCACCCAGATCTCGACGGCGCCCTCCGCCGCGGGCGGCAACCCGCCGAGGAACTGGCGGACGACCTCCCGTGCGTCGTCCTTGGCGCCCGGCGCCACGGCGTCCTCGAGGTCGATGATGAGCGCATCCGCTCCGCGCCCGGTCGCCTTTGCGAGCACCTCAGGCTTGTCGCCGGGCACGTAGAGATAGGAGCGGGCCGCGCTCATGGGTGTCTCCTGATCAGTGGGTGGGGTGAGATGAAGGTGGGATCGGTTCGGTCCTATCGAACCTATGGACCCTTCAGTGGGGGTCAGCCGACGGATTGTTGGCCGGTGATGAGGCTCTTGGCTATGACGAGGCGCATGACGTCGCTGGTGCCCTCACCGATGGTCATGAGCGGGGCGTCGCGGTAGAGGCGCTCCACGACGAACTCCTGGGAGTAGCCGTAGCCACCGTGGATGCGCATCGCGTCGAGCGCGACCTCGACCGCCACCTCCGAGGCGAACAGCTTGGCCATCCCGGACTGCATGTCGACCCGCTCCCCCTTGTCGGCGTTGGACGCCGCCCAGTAGATCAGCAGCCGAGCGGCCTGGATCTTCGTCGCCATGTCGGCGAGCTTGAGCTGGATGGCCTGGAAGTCCGAGATCGGCTGGCCGAAGGCCTCCCGCTCGCGGCTGTACTTCAGGGCCGCGTCGTACGCCGCCTGCGCGATGCCGAGGGCGCGGGCGCCCACGTTGAGCCGACCGGTCTCCAGGCCCGAGAGCACCTGCTGCATGCCGCGACCCTCGACCCCGCCGAGGAGGTTTGCGACCGGCACCCGGCAGTTGTCGAACACGACCTCGCAGGACTCGGGGCCCTTGTAGCCGAGCTTGGGGATGTCCTTGAGCACCTCGAATCCGGGAGTGCCCGCCTCGACGAGGATCACCGACATGCCCTTGTGCGCAGGGGACGCCGACGGATCGGTCTTGACCAGCACCGGCAGCGGATCGGCGTACCGCGCGTTCGTGATCCAGGTCTTGGTGCCGTTGATGACGTAGTGGTCGCCGTCGAGCCTCGCGGTCGTGGCGATGCCCTGCAGGTCGGTGCCGGCACCGGGCTCGGTGAGTCCGATGGCGCTGCGCCGCTTGCCGGTGGCGAGGTCGGGGAGGTACGTCTGCTTCTGCTCCTCCGTGCCGTGCTTGGCGATGATCCAGCAGGCGAGGGAGTGCGAGCCGAGGATGCCGGCGATGCCCATCCACCCCTTCGCGATCTCCTCGAACACCAGCGCGAAGGAGACCATGTCGATCCCGAGTCCGCCGTACTCCTCAGGGACGGTGATCCCGAAGAGCCCGAGGTCCTTCATGGTGTCGACGATCTCGGTCGGGTAGCGACCCGACCGCTCCCACTCGGACGCGACCGGGACGATCTCCTTGTCGACGAACGAGCGCAGGGTGTCGCGGAACATCCGCTGCTCGTCGTTCAGCTCGAAGTCCATGCTCAGTCCGATCCTTCCAGGGTGAGGCCGAGCCATCGGCCGAGGGCGAGCGCGGGCGTGAGGCACATGCCCGAGCAGAAGGAGTTGCCGTTGACGGCCGCGGAGCCGATGACCTCGCCGACCGCGCGCAGACCCAAGATCGTGGATCCGTCGGTGCGACGCACCCGCAGGTCGTCGTCGACATCGAGGCCGGCGAAGGTGATGAGCGTGACCGGGTGGTTCTCGATCGCGTAGTACGGGGGTACGTCGATGGGTGCGGGCAGGTGCGTGCGTCCGAAGTCGGTGTCGACGCCGCTGCGCACGGCCGTGTTGTAGCGCTCGACCGTCGCGACGAGCCCGTCCGGGTCGACGCCCGCCGCGGCGGAGAGGGCCTCGAGCGACTCGGCCCGCGACACCCCGCGTCGTACGCCGGCCGCCTCGTCGAGCTCGTCGGCGGTCCACCCCACGACCATGGGTGCGGACTCGCGCAGCGCGCGGGCGTCGAACAGGGTCCAGAACGTCATGTCCTGCAGCGTCGTGAGGGCGCGCTCCTTGTGGTCGATGCTCGGGTGGTCCTCGGCGACCCAGCGGCGACCAGCTCTGTCGATGTAGATCTCCCACGGCGCACGCTCCGGGGCGACGAGGTGCGGGCGGTGCTCCCAGTCGACGCGCACCTCGCCGGGTGCGGGCGGGAGGCCGCCGAAGGTCGGGATGTACATCCCGCGACCGGCGATCGCGGCGCCGACGGCGCGGCCCAGGTGGATGCCGTCGCCGGTGGACGTCGGTGCGCTCGAGGTGACCAGCGGTACGCCTTCGAGCTCGGCGAACAGCTCGGCGTCGTGGCCGAAACCTCCTGTGGCCAGGACGGTCGTGGCGCCCCGGTGCTCGCCACCACCCTCGACGGCGACACCCACGACGGTGCCCTGCTCGACCAGCAGGCTCGACACCGGTGAGTCACGGCGTACGTCGACGAGACCGGCGCCGACGACGCGGTCGAGCTCGCTCCGCAGCACGTCGAGGATGCCGAGCGCCATCCGGGTGCCGTGCACCGTGCGCGGGGTCGAGTACTGCTCGTGGCCGTGGACGATGCGCGGTGTGTCCTCGTCATAGTCCATCCCGAGGTCGTCGAGCCACTCCACGGTCGGTACGGCCTCGGTCACGGCCCGACGGGTCAGCTCGGGCCGGACGGTGCCGCGGCTGATCCGCCAGACGTCGTCGTAGTGCGACTGCACGTCGTCGTGGATCCCGCGCTCGCGCTGACGTCGGGTGCCGGCTGCGGACAGGTGTCCTCCCGACCAGTGCAGCGCCCCCCCGACATCGGAGGCAGCCTCGAGCAGCGTGACCCGGAGGCCGCGGTCGGCGGCGTGCACAGCGAGGGCGAGGCCGGCCGGACCGGCCCCCACCACCACCACGTCGCTCCGGGTCGGCATCGACTCAGCCCGTCGCGTCCAGGCAGGAGTACGCAGCGCCGAGCAGCACGGTCCGACCTGGCCGGTCGGTGAGCA
>JANMMN010000318.1:0-5753 GCA_031373405.1 Actinomycetes bacterium | reverse complement strand
GCGAGCGTCGTGACCTCTTGGGTCACCGGGTCGAAGCGTCGGATCGCGCCGTTGTAGGTGTCGGCGATCGCGATCGAGCCGTCCGGGAGCTCACCGACACCGAGCGGGTGCTGCAGCAGTGCCTCGGTCGCCGGACCGTCGACGTGCCCGAAGTCGAAGAGCCCCCGACCGATCTCGGTGTGCACGACGCCGTTGCGAATCCGGCGCAGCGCCGAGGTCTCCGAGTCGGCGGCCCACAGCGTCGAGCCGTCGGCCGAGGCGACGAGCCCGGACGTCTGCGCGAACCAGGCGCGCGTCAGCTCGCCGTCGAGGAGGCCTTCGTGGGTGGTTCCGGCGTACGCCGAGATCTCACCGGAGCGCGGGTCGAGACGGTCGAGCCGGTGCACGCCGGCCATCGCGATCACGACGGCGTCGTCGTACCACGCGACGTCCCAGGGGCTCGAGAGTGCGACGTCGGTGCCGCGCCCCGAGGTCGGCTGTCCCTGCATCCACTGCACGCCGGTGCCGGCGAGGGTGCGCACCTCGCCGGTCGCGGTGTCGACGCCGCGGATCGCGTGGTTGACGGTGTCGGCGACGACGACGTCGTAGCCGAGCTCGGCTGCCACGTCGGGCGGAAGCGCCACGAGGCCGTTCGGCTCGGAGAAGCGTGCGGTCGACGGGCCGCCGTCACGCAGACCGCGCGTGCCGTCACCGATGCGCCGCAGCAGGGTCACACCATCGGTGGCGAGGTGCGCCAGCGAGTGGTGGGCGGTGTCGGCGACGAGCAGGGTGTCGTCGGCCAGCACGATCACCTTGCCGGGGAACGCCAGCAGACCTTCTCGCGGCGGGGGAGCGACGTAGGGGCCGCCGCCCCGGTGCAGCGTGCCCGTGGCCTCGTGCTCGGTCACGAGCTCGGCGAGCAGCGTGTCGAGGGCGTGCGCGTGGCCCTCGCCGCTGAGCTGTGCCACGACGTAGCCCTGCGGATCGACGACAGTGAGCGTCGGCCAGGCGCGCACGGCGTATTGCTTCCAGGTCGTGAGGTCGGGGTCGTCGAGCACGGGGTGATGCACGCCGTAGCGCTCGACCGCGGCGACCACGGCCGCGTGGTCGGCCTCGTGCACGAACTTCGGCGAGTGCACGCCGATGGTGACCAGGACGTCGGCGTACTTCTCCTCGAGCGGGCGCAGCTCGTCGAGCACGTGGAGGCAGTTGACGCAGCAGAACGTCCAGAAGTCGAGGAGGACGATCTTGCCGCGCAGCCCGGCGAGGGAGAGGTCGCGGCCGCCGGTGTTGAGCCAGCCGCCACGGCCGGTCAGCTCAGGAGCACGCACGCGGGGCCTGGTCACTCCCGCATCCAACCCCCCTGGCTCACCCTGATCAACTGGCGCCTACCGCAGCCTGTCAACCGCCAGCTGATCAGTCTGAGCGCTGCTTGGCTCGTTTCGAAGGAGGTACGCCGCAGCCGCAGCTGTCTTCACTGCCGGCGGTCGGCCAGGGCGGGGAAGGCCTGCCGCCACGCGCGCACGGCCGACGGGTCGACATCGGCGTAGAGGATCTCCTCGCCTGCGCCGGCCTCGGCAACCACCGCCCCCTGCGGGTCGATGACGACCGAGCGGCCACCCATCTCCACCCCGGCGTGCGTGCCGGCGGTGTTGCACGCGATGACCCAGGCCTGGTTCTCGATGGCCCGGGCCCGGGCGAGCACCGACCAGTGCTCGATCCGCGGCATCGGCCAGCCCGAGGTGATGAGGAACGTCTCGGTGCCCGAGTCGACCAGGCGGCGGAACAGCTCCGGGAAGCGCAGGTCGTAGCAGGTGGCGAGGCCGGTCGCGCCGAGCGGAGTCGGCAGCACGACGAGGGAGTCACCGGCCGTCATCACCGAGGGCTCGCCGTCCTCCCAGCCGAACAGGTGCTGCTTGCGGTAGGTCGCCACGACGTCACCCGCGGGGTCGATCACCACCGAGGTGTTGTGCCGCAGGCCACGCGCGAGCTCGGCGAACGATCCCGCGTGCAGCCAGATCCCGGCCGTGCGTGCGGCCTGTCGCATCCGGGTGACGATCGGTCCGTCGAGCGGCTCGGCGTGCTCCCTGGCGGCCACGAGGTCGAAGGCACCGACGTGCCAGAGCTCGGGCAGCACCGCGAGGTCGACGCCGCGCAACCCCTCGACCAGACCGGCCGCGCGCTCGACCCGCTCGCCCGGAGTCTCGACGTCGGTCACCTCGAGCTGGATCAGCGCCACCCTCGTCATCCCGACATCATCCCCGACGGCACCGGCGCTGGTGTCGGACCGGGGCCGGGAAACGACGACAACAGCCATGACACGCGCGTCCTGCGCGGAGTGCGTGGGTGAGGGTGGTGTCGGGTTGGGCGTCGCGGGCTGGCGACCGGGGGACGCGGTTAGGCTCGGAGGATGACGAGCCCTCTGGCCGCCGAGTCCTTCGGCATCGCCGCGCTCCTGGACGCTTGGGAGAGCTCGCTGCGCGCCGTGAGCGAGCTAGGAAAGCGGCTCACGCCCGAGCAGTGGGAGCGCCCGACCGAGTGCCCCGGCTGGTCGGTCGGCGACATCGTGCGGCACTGCTGCTGGGTCGAGGCGATGCTCGCCGGACGTCCCCTGCCCGAGATCGAGGTCGACTGGGACGCCTACCCGCACGTGCAGGGAGCGTTCCAGCAGCTGACCGAGAAGGGCGTGGTCGTACGCCGCGAGCACTCCCAGGCCGAGGTGTGCACCGAGCTCGACGGGCTCATCGACGTACGCCTCGCCCAGCTCATGGCCATCGACCCGCTCGCCCTCGACACGCCCGTCACCGGTCTGATGGGCACGCCCGTGCCGCTGGTGAGCATGCTGCGCACGCGGGTGTTCGACGCGTGGACGCACGAGCAGGACATGCGTCGCGCGACCGCGTTGCCGGCGAACATGGCGAGCCCGGGCGGGCAGGTCTCCGCGGTGATGATGCTCCGCAGCACGGGCTACGTGCTGGCCGGCACCCTCGAGGCTCCGGCAGGGACGACCATGCGGATCAGCGTCAGCGGACCGATCGCGTTCGAGCGCTGGGCGATGGTCGACGACGACCTGCGCGGCATCGACATCGACGCCGGGGCCGCGGGCGACACCGCACCGACGATCAGCCTCACGACCGACTGGGAGACCTACGCGCGGCTCGGCGCCGGCCGGCTCGACGTCGAGGAGCCAGCCGTGCTCGCGCTGGTGCACCTCGAGGGCGACGCTGCGCTCGCCGCCCGGATTCCCGGCGCGCTCGCGATTACCCCGTGACCTGACCCCGGCGGATCATGACGACTGGGGGCGCGAAGCCGGACTGCCGACTTCACTTTCTTCGCGGGACGCCGATACTCACCGGTCGGGCGCGCCTGCCCCGACTCCATGCCTGTGCGGGCACGGTCCGGCCCCCGGGGCGGACGCGCCCGTGGACCGGGGGGTCCTCCGTGCGCTCACGTCTCGTCGCCACCGTCGTCACGCTCGGCGTCGTCGCTGCCCTGGTGACGGTGCCGGCCTCGTCCGCGTCCGCCACCGCCGCCTCGGAGAGCTTCGAGTCGTTCACCCTGGGCTCCGTCAACGGCCAGGGCGGGTGGGGTGTCACAGGTGCGGCGTACGACTACGGCGTCGCCGACACGACCGGGTTGTACGCCGGGGCACTCGGGTCGCGGTCGCTGCGGGTCAGCAACGCGGTCACGAGCGGCAGCTTCGGCGACCAGCTCTTCTCCGCGTCGGTCGCGAACGAGGCAGGCGAGACGAGCGCGCAGAACGGCGGGCTCTCCGGCGGCACGCGGCAGAAGCGCTACACGACGTCGTTCACCTTCGCCTCGGCCTCGCCCGCGGCCGAGCAGGTGGGACTGCGGATCGGCATCTCCCCCGACCGCGGCGACGGCGCCCGCATGTCGCTCGTGCGGCTCTACGACACCCCGACCGGCCTGAAGGTCACGGCCTTCGGCTTCAGCTCGACCGACTCCGGCCCGCCCGAGAGCAACTTCCCCGAGACCACGGTCGCGAGCGGCCTCGACCGCACCGTGCCGCACTCGGTCACGCTCACGATGGACTTCCTCGACGGCGCGAGCAACGACCGGGTCGCCATCGTGGTCGACGGCGGAGCACCGGTCGTCATCAGCTCGTGGGAGCAGTACTTCCGCGAGAGCGAGGGCAACCCCTCCCGCACGGTCGACTCGCTCCTCATCCGCTCGAGCGGCACCGCGAGCCCGGCCCTGACCGGCCTGGGATTCTTCCTCGACGACATCACCCAGACCACGGGTGCCACGCCCGTCCCGCCCCGCACCACCACGGTGGTGACGCCCTCGGTCCTCGGCCAGCACACCGATGGCTGGACCGCGGTGAAGGAGTCCGCGTGGGCCAGCTCGGCGACCGGGCGCTTCGTGAAGGGCCCGACCGGTGCCGACGGTGACGGCTCCTTCCGCGTCTCGCTCGGCCCGGTGACCGGTGCCAACAACGGCAAGTACTACGTCGGTCGCTCCGTCACCGACGTACCCCTGGGCTCGCTGACCGGGTTCTCCTACCGGGTGCTCACGCCGACGACCAACAACGGAGTGATGCAGCCCTACGTCAACATTCCCATCTCGGGCGGCGGCGTGACCTACGCCAACCTGGTCTACGACCCCAACGACTCGGCATCGAACCCCACCCCGCTGCCGGCCACGAACGGCGTGTGGCGCACGTTCGACCCGTTCTCGCCCACGGCGAAGTGGCGGGCGACGAGGGTCGTGGCCGGAAAGGCCACCTGGACCTACCGCACCCTGCTCGAGTGGCTTCAGCTCGCTCCCGACCTGCGCACCCACTCGGTGGCCGGCGGGGTGTTCGTCGTCTTCGGCGCCAGCTCCGTCTACGCACCGTGGACCGACTACCTCGCCTACCTCGACGGCTTCGACCTCACGATCGCCGGTGCTGCGACCAGCTCGAGCTTCGAGCCAGGACGCCCGGTCGCCCCGACCGCGCTCACCGTCGACCCGATCACCGCCCGCACCGCAACGCTCACGTGGGCGGACGGGCCCGGCGCCGAGTTCTCCCCGGTCGAGGAGTGGGAGGTCGTCGTGGACGGCACCCCCTTCACCGTGCCGGGTGGGACGACGTCGTTCCCGCTGACCGGGCTCGCGCCCGGCTCGACCCACCTCGCCTCGGTCCGCAGCTACACCGCCGGGGAATCGAGCGTCTGGGTCGGCACAAGCTTCTCCACCTCGACGATCCCGGTTCCCGCACCCGTGTCCGGGCTCGTGGCGAGTGCGATCACGCGGACGTCAGCGTCGATCTCGTGGGCCGCCAGCGCGGTCGTGGGCGACGGCGCCGTCGACTCCTACGACGTGACGGTCAACGGCACGCCGACGATCGTCGGCGCCGCGACGCTCGGCCGGGCCCTGTCCGGTCTCGTCGCCGGCTCCACCAACACCGTGATCCTCCGGGCTCACAACGAGTCCGGCTGGTCGAACCCGACCTCGGTGACGTTCACGACGAACGACCTCGACCGTCGTACGCCGGGGGCACCGTCGCTCGCCGTCGGCGACCCCGACGGCGCCGGCCTCGTGCCCGTCGCCTGGACGCCGAACTCCGGTGACAGTGCGGACTTCCCGGTCACCGGGTGGATCGTCGCCGTGGACGGCACCGACGAGGCGCTGCTCCCCGCGTCGGCCCGCGCGTACTCGGTCATTGGCCTCACGGCCGGTCGGCACACCGTGTCGGTCCGCGGCGTCAACTCGCTGGGCAGTGCGGCCTTCGCGGCGCAGGTGCTCGTCGTCGAGTCGACCAACGCCTCGCT
>JANMMN010000291.1:0-5279 GCA_031373405.1 Actinomycetes bacterium | reverse complement strand
CATGCCGGAGGCGTTGTTGGTCTTCCTCTCCCCGCCGAGCTGGGAGGAGCTCGTCCGCCGCCTGGTCGGTCGGGGCACCGAGGCTGCCGACGTGATCGCCCGACGGCTGGAGACCGCCCGGGTCGAGCTCGCGGCCGAGGCGGAGTTCGACGCGACCGTGGTCAACGCGTCGGTCGAAGAGGCCGCCGCGGCCTTGGTAGGCTTGATGGGCCTGCCCGCTTCCGAAACCCGGTGACCCTGGCGTCCCCGGTCCACGGTCTCGCCAGGACGGGCGAGCGGGCACCCTGCTCGCCCCTGGAAACTACCGACCTGAAAGGCGCCCGCGTGTCAGGCACCGCATCCTCTCCTGAGGGCATCACCAACCCGCCGATCGACGAGCTGCTCGAGGCCACCGACTCGAAGTACTCCCTCGTGATCTACGCGTCCAAGCGCGCCCGCCAGATCAACGCCTACTACTCCCAGCTCGGCGAGGGACTCCTCGAGTACGTCGGTCCGCTCGTGGAGACCCACGTGCAGGAGAAGCCCCTCTCCATCGCGCTGCGGGAGATCAACGCCGGGCTGCTCACCGCCGAGCCGTACGACCCCGAGGCCGAGCTCGTCGCCGGCGTCCCGGTCGCCTGACCGCGACGCGTCTACCTCGTCCATGACCGCTGGGGGAGTCCGCCCCCACGTCGTCCTCGGCGTGGGGGGAGGCATCGCGGCGTACAAGGCGGCGGAGCTGCTCCGTCGACTCCGCGACGCCGGGAACGACGTCACGGTGGTGCCCACCCGCGCCGCGCTGAAGTTCGTCGGCGCAGCCACGTGGGAGGCACTCTCGGGCAAGCCGGTCTCGGCCGAGGTGTGGGACGACGTCCACGACGTGCCCCACGTGCGGCTCGGCCAGACCGCCGACCTCGTGGTCGTCGCGCCCGCCACCGCCGATCTGCTGGCCCGCGCCGCCGCCGGCACGGCGGAGGACCTCCTCGCGAACGTGCTGCTCACGGCCCGCTGCCCCGTCGTCATGGCACCGGCCATGCACACCGAGATGTGGGAGCACGCAGCCACGCGGGCCAACGTCGCCCTTCTGCGCGAGCGGGGCGTCATCGTGCTCGACCCGGCCTCGGGTCGGCTCACCGGCGCCGACTCCGGCCCGGGGCGACTCCCTGAGCCCGAGCAGATCGCGGAGGTCTGCCGCGAGGTGCTGGCTCGCCGCGGCGCCGACCTCCTCGGACTCTCGGTGCTCATCTCCGCGGGGGGCACCCGGGAGCACCTCGACCCCGTGCGCTTCCTCGGGAACCGCAGCAGCGGCAAGCAGGGCTACGCCCTGGCGGCGACCGCGGCAGCACGCGGCGCCACGGTGCTGCTCGTCTCGGCCAACGTCGCGCTCCCGGACCCCGCTGGCGTCACCGTCGTGCGGGTGGGATCTGCCGACGAGCTCCGTACGGCGGTGCTCGAGCATGCCGCGCGCGTCGATGTCGTGGTCATGGCGGCAGCGGTCGCCGACTTCCGACCGGTCTCCGTCGCCGACCACAAGATCAAGAAGGACGATGCTGCGGGGGTGCCCGAGCCCATCGTGCTCGAGCGCACCGCCGACGTCCTCGTCGAGCTGGTGGGGCTGCGCGAGGCACACCGCCCGGACCAGGTCGTGGTGGGGTTCGCGGCCGAGACGGGCGATGCCCAGGGCTCCGTGCTCGACCACGCCAGGGCCAAGCTGGCCAGCAAGGGCGTCGACCTCCTCGTGGTCAACGAGGTGGGCGAGGGCAAGGCGTTCGAGACCGATGACAACGAGGTCGTCATCCTCGGTTCCGACGGGTCGAGCACCCAGGTGGCGCGAGCGTCGAAGCACGCGGTGGCCGACGCGGTGTGGGACGTCGTGGTCCGACGACTTCCGCCGCGCTGAGTAGACTTCCGCGAACGCCCGCCCACCCTTGACCTGGAGTCAGTGCCTTGGCCCGTCGTCTGTTCACCTCGGAGTCCGTCACCGAGGGTCACCCCGACAAGATCGCTGACCAGATCAGCGACTCGATCCTCGACGCCATGCTCACGGAGGACCCGCGCAGCCGGGTCGCTGTCGAGACGCTGATCACCACGGGGCAGGTGCACGTGGCGGGCGAGGTCACGACCTCGGGCTGGGTCGACATCCCCACGCTGGTCCGTGAGCGCATCCTCGAGATCGGCTACGACTCGAGCAAGAAGGGCTTCGACGGCGCGTCGTGCGGCGTCTCGGTGTCGATCGGGTCGCAGAGCCCGGACATCGCCCAGGGCGTCGACGACGCGATCGAGGAGCGCGAGGGTCAGTCCTCCGACGCGCTCGACCGTCAGGGTGCCGGCGACCAGGGACTCATGTTCGGCTACGCGTGCGATGACACCCCTGAGCTCATGCCGCTGCCGATCCACCTCGCGCACAAGCTCGCGCGCCGTCTCGCCGCGGTGCGCAAGGACGGTTCCATCCCCTACCTGCGCCCCGACGGGAAGACCCAGGTCACGATCGAGTACGACGGGAACGCCACCGCACTGCGCCTCGACACCGTCGTGGTGTCGACCCAGCACGCGTCCGACATCGACCTCGCGACGCTGCTCACCCCGGACATCGCCGAGCTCGTCGTCGCTCCGGAGCTCGCTGACCTCGGGATCGAGACCGAGGGTTTCCGGCTCCTGGTCAACCCCACCGGGCGCTTCGAGATCGGTGGCCCCATGGGTGACGCCGGCCTCACCGGTCGCAAGATCATCGTCGACACCTACGGCGGCATGGCCCGCCACGGTGGTGGCGCCTTCTCCGGCAAGGACCCGTCCAAGGTCGACCGCTCTGCGGCGTACGCGATGTGCTGGGTCGCCAAGAACGTCGTGGCCGCTGGGCTCGCCCGCCGGTGCGAGGTCCAGGTGGCGTACGCGATCGGCAAGGCGCAGCCGGTCGGGTTGTTCGTCGAGACGTTCGGCACGGGTGTGCTGCCCGACGCCGACATCCAGGCGGCAGTGCTCGACGTGTTCGACCTGCGACCGGCGGCGATCATCCGCGACCTCGACCTGCTGCGACCGATCTACACCGCGACCGCCGCCTACGGCCACTTCGGTCGTGAGCTGCCGGACTTCTCGTGGGAGCGCACCGACCGCGCCGACGCGCTCAAGGCCGCGGCCGGCCTGTAGCCGACTGCCCGACGACATCGATCGGGGCGCCGCATGACTCGACCCGAGCTGCGGACGCCCCGGTTGTCGTTGCGTCGCTGGCGTGACTCCGACCTCGCGCCGTTCGCCGCCATCAACGCCGACCCGCAGGTCATGCGGTGGTTCCCGGCTGCCCTCGACAGGGGCGAGAGTGACGCGATGGTCGAGCGGATCGAGGCGGGGCACGACCGGCTCGGATACGGGCTCTGGGCCGTCGAGGTGCACGAGTCGCCGCTCGGGCCCGCCCCGTTCGTCGGCTTCGTCGGCCTCTCCGTACCGCGGTTCGAGCTCCCCGTGGCGCACACCGTGCCGTGCGTCGAGGTCGGCTGGCGTCTCGATCGTGCGTGGTGGGGACACGGGATCGCATCGGAGGCGGCGCGGGAGTGCCTCCGCTTCGCCTTCGAGGACCTCGGACTCCCGGAGGTCCTGTCATGGACGGTCCCGCCGAACCTGGCCTCGCAGGCGGTCATGGCGCGGATCGGCATGCGCTACTCCGGCACCTTCCTCCACCCCCTCGCCGAGCCGCAGGAGTGGTGGGCGCTGCACGTGCTCTATCGCCTCGGTGCCGAGGAGCTCGCGGACGACGGGCGCGCGCTGTCGGACTCATCGGGTAGAACTCACCCGTGACGGAGCCGTCAGTCAACGAGCAGCTCGCGCTCGTGACCGCCAAGGTCCGGGCCGCGAGGACCACGCCCGCACCCGGCCCGGCCGAGGTCGACCCGGTCGCCAGGGTCTGCGTCGATGTCGCGCTGCCACACCTCGACCGTCTCTTCGACTACGTCGTCCCCGAACCGCTCTCCCCCGCGGCTGCGCCCGGCACCCGGGTGCGGGTGCGGTTCTCCGGCAAGCTCGTCAACGGCTGGGTGCTCGAGCGGGTGGCGGCATCCGAGCATGCCGGGCGACTCGAGCGGATCTCCAAGGTGGTGAGCGCAGATCGGGTGCTCACCCCCGAGATCGCCCTGCTCGCACGAGCCGTGGCTGATCGTTGGGCGGGCACGATGGCCGACGTCGTGCGGGCCGCGGTCCCACCGCGCCACGCAGGCGCCGAGTCAGCCGTCGACAGCGCGGCCGACCCCGAGCCCGCGGCGCCCCTGTCGCCACCCGAGGGCCCGGGACCATGGGCGGCGTACGCCGGTGGCTCGGCACTGCTCGAGCGGCTCGCCGATCCGGAGCTCGCCTGGACACCTGACCGGCCCGGGCCGCGCGCGGTCTGGACCACCGCACCCGGGGAGGATCCACCGAGGGCACTTGCCCGTCTCGTCGCGGCCGCCGCGGTCGCGGGTCGCGGTGTTGTGGTGGTCGCGCCCGACGCGCGCGACGTCGCTCGGCTCGACGCGGCGCTGCACACCGAGCTCGGTGCCCGTCGTCACGTCGTGCTGAGCGCCGATCTCGGCCCGGCCGCGCGCTATCGGGCATTCCTCGCCGTACGCCGAGGGCACGTGCGGATCGTGCTCGGCACGCGCGCGGCGGTGTTCTCCCCGGTGGCCGACCTCGGGTTGGTCGTCCTCTGGGACGACGGCGACGACAGCCTCGCGGAGCCGCACGCGCCCTACTGGCACGCGCGCGAGGTGCTCGCGCTGCGCGCCGAGCTGACCGGGGCGGCGATGCTGCTCGGCGCGACCTCGCGCTCGGTCGAGGCGGCGGCCCTCGTGGCCTCCGGCTGGGCCCGCGAGGTGGTCCCTCCTCGCGCCGCGGTCCGGCAGCGAGCGCCTCGGGTCCAGACGATCGGGTCCGACGCCGACCTCGCGCGGGACGAGGCGGCGCGCAGCGCCCGGCTCCCTCACCTGGCCTGGGAGGCGGCGAAGAACGCGTTGCGCAGCGGCCCGGTGCTCGTCCAGGTCCCGCGCCGGGGCTACGTCCCGGCGTTGTCGTGCCAGGCCTGCCGGGAGCCGGCCCGCTGCTCGGTCTGCCACGGCCCGCTCGGCGTGACGGGTGCGCACACCGTCCCCACCTGCGCGTGGTGCGGGCGGCTCGTCGGCGACTGGAGCTGCCGGCGGTGCCGGAGCACCCGGCTGCGCGCGGTGGCGGTGGGGGAGCGGCGTACCGCGGAGGAGCTGGGCCGGGCGTTCCCGGGGGTGCCGGTGCGCACCTCGGGGCGTGCCCCCGGTGGGGGCGGCGTGCTCGATCGGGTCGACGCG
>JANMMN010000234.1:0-4307 GCA_031373405.1 Actinomycetes bacterium | reverse complement strand
CGCCCACGAGTTCCCGTCCGGGTCGCTGAAGTGCGCGTACTTCACGCCTCCCATGTCGGTCACCTCCGAGACGTCGACACCCTTGCTCACGAGCAGCGCGCGGACCTGTTCCACATCGTCGACGACGAGGTGGAGGCCGTGTACCGGCCAGCGTCCGCATCGCTGATCCCGACACCGACGACGATCGAGCAGGACGAGCCCGGCGGGGTCAGCTGCACGACCCGCATGCCGTTCCCGGGCTCCACATCGTGGTCGAGGGTGAACCCGACCTGCTCGACGTAGAACGCCTTGCTCCTGTCCACATCCGCGGTAGGGAGCGGTACGAGCTCCAGGCGCATGTCCATCGTGACGGCTCCTCGGTGTGACGGCTGACGGGCACGACGCTCGATGTCGGACCGACGCGTCCCACCGGCAAGGTACCGGGGTCCCTCAGCGGTGCCGGAAGTCCTGGGGGCTGTAGCGCGGGCCGCGGGCGGGCCGCGAGATGCCGGTCAGCTGGAGCAGCCCCACGACGCGACCCCGATGCCCGGCCCACGGCTCGAGCAGCTCGGCGAGCCGCTCGTCCGTACCGTCGGTCTCGCCGGTCAACGCGTACACGCAGTTCTTGGCGACGTGGAAGTCGCCGTAGCTCACGGCATCGGCGTCACCGAGCGATCGGGACGCGACCTCGGCGGAGGTCCACTCCCCTACCCCCGGGATCGCCTGCATCCGCGCTCGTGCTTCGGCGTGCGACATCTCGACGCACTCCTCGAGCCGTCCTGAGTAGGACACTGCTCGCATCACGGTGGCAGCGCGGGAGCCGTCGACACCGGCGCGATGCCATGCCCACGACGGGATTGCGGCGACGACCTCTGGCGCGGGGAAGGCCCGCATGCCCTCCGGCGCCGGGCCGGGAGCGGGCTCGCCGTACGTCGTGAGCAGCCAGCGCCACGCGCGCCGCGCCTCGAGCCCGGTCACGCGCTGCTCGATCACCGCGGCGACGAGCACCTCGAGCACCACTCCCACGCTCGGGGTGCGCATCCCTGCACCGTGCACCCGCCACTGCTCGGCGACGAGCGGGTGAAGCGACGCGTCGAAGCTCGTCACGTCGTCGTCACCACCGAGGATCTGCGGGAGCCGCTCCGCCGCCCACCCGGCACCAGGTCCCCAGGTCCGCGACGTCACGACTCCGTCGAGCGACGAGAGATGCTGCGTCGCCGGGCCCTCGGGCGTGCGCATCGTCCGCCAGTGCGAGCCGTCCGAGTCGCGCCGGTACGCCGGATCCGCTGCCCCGTGCGCCAGCGCGCCGAGGGTGGCACCGATGCTCACCGGCCACGCAGGTCGCCACTCACGCGTGACGGCGTCGTCCATGAACGGGTGGTGGGACGCCGCGTCAGCGGTCGGAGGAGAAGCGCACCGAGGTCTCGCTGAGCGCGACGCCCGGCCACACCCGCGCGCCACGTACGAGCTCGTTGCCGGGACCGACCACCGCCCGGTCGCCGACGACGACGCCGTCGAGGTAGGCACCCGAGCCGATGATCGCGCCGGAGCCGATCACGGAGTCCTTCACGTGCGCGCCCGCCGCCACCATCGCGTTGTCGAAGAGCGCCGACCCGTCGACGATCGCGCCCGAACCCACCGTGGCACCGGCACCGACGTACGTGCCGCCCATGAGCACGGCGTCGGTGGCGACCTCGGCGCCAGGGCGCACCAGGAAGGCACCGGTCGGCCCCGGCAGCGCGGGGCTGGGGGCCAGCCCGGTGACCAGGTCGCGCGAGCCCTGCACGAACGCCAGCGGCGTGCCGAGGTCGAGCCAGTAGCCGTCGTCGACGAAGCCGGTGACGAGCGCGCCGGCGGCGAGGAGGCCAGGGAAGGTCTCGCGCTCGACCGACACGGGGCGTCCGCTGGGGATCGAGTCGATGAGAGAGCGACGGAACACGTAGCAGCCGGCGTTGATCTGGTCGGTGACGATCTCCTCGGGCGTCGAGGGCTTCTCGAGGAACTGGAGCACCCGGCCGTCGGCGTCGGTGGGGACGAGCCCGTAGGCACTCGGGTCGTCCACCCGGGTCAGGTAGAGGGAGACGTCGGCCTCGTCGTCACGCCACCGCTTCACCTGCCCGGCGATGTCGTGCCCGGAGAGGATGTCGCCGTTGAAGATGATCACGGGTGCGTCGGGTGCGCTCTCGAGGTAGGGAGCCACGTTCCGGATCGCGCCACCGGTGCCGAGCGGCACTTCTTCCGTGACGTAGACCAGCTCGACCCCGAACCGCGAGCCGTCGCCGAAGTACTCCGCGAAGACCTCGGGCTTGTACGACGTCCCGAGGATCACCCGAGTGACACCCGCCTCACGGGCGCGAGCGATCTGGTGCTCCGTGCACGGCGCGCCGGCGACCGGCAGCATGGGCTTGGGCGTGGTGACGGTCAACGGGCGCAGGCGGGTGCCCTGGCCCCCGACGAGGAGAATGGCTTCCAGCACCCGCCCACTGTCCCACACCGCCGTGCCGAGACCCTCGCCGTAAGGTCGTCGCGTGAGCCACTCCACCGTGCCCGACGCCCTCCGCGACGCCTTGCGCGGAGACACTGCGCAACCGTTCGTGACCTATCTCGGCGGGGGCGGGGAGCGCACGGAGCTCTCGCTGACGACGTGGGAGAACAACGTCGCGAAGACGGCCAACCTGCTGCGCGACGACGTCGGCATCGCCGAGGGCGACCGGGTCGTGATCCGGCTCCCGCTGCACTGGCAGACCAGCGTGTGGGTCGCGGCGTGCGGACTCGTCGGGGTGACCGCTGCGGTCGACGGCGATGCGTCGGACGCGCAGCTGGCCGTCGTCGGACCAGGCGAGCTCCGCGCCGAGGCCGAGACCACGCTCGCCACCTCGCTGCACCCGTTCGGCCTGCCGTTCGCGACCCCGTTGCCGGCTGGCGTGCTCGACGCGGCCGTCGAGGTGCGCGTGCACGGTGACGTGTTCCGGGCCATACCCGTGTCACCGGACTCGGTGTGGCTCGAACGCGGCTCGACGTACACCCAGGCGGACGCCCTGCGCGCGGCGCGCGAGCTGGCAGACACCCTCGGCCTGGCCGAGGGCGGGCGGCTCCTGTGCGCGCGTGCGCTCGACGACACGTCGCTGCTCGCGCTCGTGGCGGTGCCGCTGGAGCTCGGCGGCTCCGTGGTGCTGCTCACCGACCCGTCCGCCGACGTGGACGCGGTCGCGGCAGCCGAGCGCTGCACCGCGATCCTGCGCTGAGCGCCGCCGAACCTAGGACGCCGTGACCTTCGTGACCCAGGTGCTGGGGAGCCCGAGGCGCGAGCGCAGCACGTCGCCACGGACGGTGGCGAGCACGCCCGTCGAGGACCAGGCCTTCGCCGTACGGACCGCACCGGAGGGGAAGCGGTCGCCGAGGTCGATCCGGGCGACGTTCGACAGGCCGAACGCCGCGGCGACCTGCGTCTGCGTCCTCACCCGGGGGATCCAGGTCGACCATGGCACTGATGCGGCCGTGCTCCAGCGGTCCTCGACCGTGCTCGCATAGGGAAGGGCGGCGAACCACACGTCCCGCGAGGCCTGGGTCTTGCCACCTGAAGCCGCGAAGTAGAAGGCCGTGATGGGCTTGCCCGCCGACCGGATCGCAAGGCCGGTGGTGGCGGAGGACCACGTGCTCGCCACGGCCGCCCTCCAGTACTTGCCGGACGACCCGGACTCCTTGGCCCAGCCCGCGAAGGTCTGGTCGATGTAGGGGCCGCCACCGTCGTCGACGTGGCAGCGGCACGCGCTCCGGACCTTGCCCACGCCGTAGCGGGCCAGGGCGAAGGAACGGGCAGCGAGCACCTGCGCCTGAAGCGCAGCCGCCGGCCATGAGGAGCTGACCTCGGCGATGCCGAGCAGGTACTCGTCGTGGATGCGCACCTGGTTGACGACCTCGCCCACCGACGGCGTCCCCGACGTGGTCGCGATGTCGAGGAAGCCGTAGCGGTAGCGGTGCCCGGTCGTGGCCAGCCCGGCCACCGATGATGCGACGTTGACGACCGTCGCGACGGTGCCCGCACTGCCCGGCGCACGGGTCCCGGCCCAGCGGACGACGACACCTGCGCCCGCACCGACGGCCGTGGTCTTGCCGGCGGTCGTGCGCGACACCGTGACCTTGCCGGTGGACACGACGACCGTGAACACGTCGGCAGCCGTGCCCCGGACCGGCGTGAGCCCGCTGACGGTCACCTCGATGCCGCCACCACCGGTGGCGAGGGCCTCGCCGCGACGCACGACGGTCCTGACGCCGGGGAGCAGGTTGACGCGGAGGTCCTGGTCGGCGCGCCCCGCGTCGACCGTGGT
>JANMMN010000268.1:0-1871 GCA_031373405.1 Actinomycetes bacterium | reverse complement strand
GGTCGCTGCGGCCGGCGGCCGCCTCGACCCGCCACACCTCACGCTCGACCGCGCCGACATCGGTGGTGACCGACCGGGAGGGCGCCGGCGCCAGCGCCGATCCGGCTTCCGGTGCCATCGCGCGCACCGAGGTCGGCACCTGGGCTCCGCGGACCGACCACCACGTGCCGAGCTCGATCCAGTGCGCGAGGACCTCACGCACGAGGTAGATCCGGCCGCGCCAGAGGAACTGGTGCGGCGCAGCGTCGTATCCGGGGCCGCCGTGGCCGCCGTCCTCGTACCCGGGCCCGAGGACAGCGGTGCGGACGTCGATGACCTCGCCGTAGGAACGCACGGACGTTCTCCTTCCCTGGGTGCTGCTGAGGGCAGCGCGCGGTGTGCCGCACGCTGCTGAGGTGGTCGGGGGAAGGCGACCGACATGGACGGGGCGGCCCGTCGGCGGGCCGCGACGCTTCCCCGCGCCGACGACCCCCCGACGGGACCTCGGGTGGACCGGTGTGCCCGTGCGGACCGCGAGAACCGCACGGACCCACCGGGACCGCCCTGGCGAGAAGGGATCCGGCGCCGGCCGCGAACCGGACGGGTCCCTTCTCGCACTGCTCGACCGGTGTCACCCCAACCACAGGATCGAACACCTGTACGAACACAACCCACCGTAGCCCCCACCCCCGACAACGCGTCAAGCCCCACGGCCGACCTTGTCCGGGAACCGACCATGAGACGCCCGGAGATCGGCCGGCCCTACGCTGGCGCCATGGATCCCCGCGTCCCGGCCGAGCAGACGCACGACGACTCGGCGCGTCGGGGAGGGTCCGACCCGGCGCTGCTCCCCCATGCCGACGTGCGCGCGGACGGCACCCTCGGCTCGGACGCCCCCGACCTGCGTGGGCTGCACCCCAACGCCGCCCACGTCGCCACCGTGCTCGCGGCCCTCGGCGTCGCCGGACAGGTCCGCGAGCTGCCCGACCGCGCGGCCACGGCGGCGGCCGCCGCCGAGCTGCTCGGCATCGAGGTCGGCGCGGTGGCCAACTCGCTCGTCTTCGACGCCGACGGCATCCCGCTGCTCGTCATGACCTCCGGTGCCCACCGGGCCGACGTCCTCGGCCTCGCCGGTGTGGTCGGCGCGTCAGAGGTACGTCGGGCGAGCGCGGACTTCGTGCGCGCGGCCACCGGTCAGCCCATCGGCGGGGTCGCGCCCCTCGGCCATCCCACGCCGCTGCGCACGCTCGTCGACGTCGACCTCGCGCGCTATCCCGTGGTCTGGGCGGCCGGCGGTCACCCCCACTACGTGTTCCCCACGACCTACGACGAGCTGCTGCGGATCACCGCGGGCGAGGCCTCCGAGGTCGGCGAGCAGCCGGTATGACCCTCGGTATCCAGTGCCTCTGTGTCGACGCGCGCGATCCCTTGTCGTTGGCGGGGTTCTGGCAGACGGCCCTCGGTTGGCGGCGGACCCACGAGTCCGCTGACGAGGTCGTCCTCGAGCCGCCTGAGGGCAGCCCTGCGGACGGTGTCGCCCCCGACCTGCTGTTCCTCCGCGTGCCAGAGGGCAAGGCAGGAAAGAACCGGCTGCACCTCGACCTGCGTCCCGACGACCAGGCCACCGAGGTCGCGCGGCTCCTCGCACTCGGTGCGGTGCGCGTCGACGTCGGCCAGGGTGATGACACCTCGTGGGTCGTCCTGGCCGACCCGGAGGGCAACGAGTTCTGCGTGCTGCGGGCGCTGCCTCCGGAGTAGCCGCGATCCCACCTGCTAGGGCCAGCGCGGCCCCTCCCCCGCGCTGGCACGAGCAGTGCCCGGCCCACATCCACCCGCGAGGGCCCGCGCGGCCCCTGCCCCGCGGTGGCACGAGCAGTGCCCGGCCCACCTCC
>JANMMN010000264.1:0-2013 GCA_031373405.1 Actinomycetes bacterium | reverse complement strand
GGTCGACCGCGGCTGGGTTCGCCCGAGCAGGGCGCCGACGACGCGGGCGCCCAGCAGGCTGCCGGTGATCCACACTGCGAGGGGCAGCACGAGCAGGGCCACGTTGAGGCTGACCCCGCGACCGAAGTACACCGAGCCCGGCGCTCCTTCGAACGCCCCCCTGCGCACGGCCACAAAGGTCCCGACCGCCACAACCAGCACTCCGATGAGATCGAGCCGGGCCCGCCTCCAGATCGGGACGATGAGCGTGTGCCGGGCGCGATCGCCGTTGATCTCCCGGTCGATGGACCGGCGACCGGTCAGGTAGAGAGCCAGGCCTGTCGCCGCGAACCCGCCGACGGTGCCAAGCACTGCGGAGGTAACCAGGCTCGAAGGGTTGGCCCGGTCGAGCGATCCCTTGCCGAGGATCGCGGCCGCGAGGACGTAGCCGCTCACCAGTCCGATCGCCGACCCGGCTGCGGTCAGGGCGCACGTTCTCAGTGCAAGCATGCGCAACAGGTGAGCCCGGGCGGCCCCGCGGACCCGCAGCATGGCCTGCTCACGACGTTGAGCCTCGGCGAGCACGGTGCCGGAATACGCAGCGAGCATCGCGGCGAGGAAGCCACCCGGGACACCGAGGAAGAGGAAGAGCCGTTTGGCCACGTCGGCGTCTCCTGCGGCGACATCGAGGGTGTTGGAGATGTTGTCGAGCAAGTAGTCCGAGCGAGAAGCGACGGCCACGACATCGCCGCCGATTCGGCCGGTCTCGAGGCGAGCTGTGGCGGGATCCGCGTTGAGCAGGTCGCGGTTCAGCGCGATGTCGACCTCGCGGATGGGGGGAGCTTTGACTCGGCCGGTGCCCGCGGCGGCGGCGCTATCGAAGGCGGGTTGGACGACCTCGGCAAAGGTGCCCGGCGAGACCACTACCGAGTGGGAGGTGTAGACGAACGTTTCGAGGTCGCCACCGCGCCGGCTCGAGAACAACGATCGGGCCCTCGACAGGTCCGCAATTCCAGTAACGACCAGATCGATCGTCGAGTTGTCGGGCAGCTGCACCGAGACGGTGTCGCCCGGCGCGAGTCCCAACGCGGCGGCCGCCTCCGCACTCAGGACCGCGCCGTCGGCCGAGAGCGCACCTTCGACGATGTCGATCGAGCCGTAGCGCGCCGCGTACGCGTCGTCGAAGGCAAAGATCTTCGCAGGGCCGGGCGGGGTGGTTCCTCCGCCGGTGAGACGCGAGACGCCGAGGTCGGCGATGGACAACGGACTGGCCTCAGTGACGCCGTCCACCGCTGCGATCATGGCCGACAGCTCGCGCAGATCGACCGCGTCGGGCTCGTTGGCAGCGACTGGAATGGGGTTCTCGCGACTGGAATAGGTCGACACCACGGTGGTGTCGTCGACATCGACCTCGGTTGTCACCGTCATCCGGAATGTCAGCCGCCGGGAGCTGCCCGGTGCCAGGGTGCCAATGTTGAAGCCGGTGTGCGCTTGGCCGTGGGCGAAAGGGTTGTCGTCGATCCCCTCGATGGGGGCCCCGTCGAGTTCTCCCGAGGCTCGGGCGAAAGTCAGCTCGTCGACCGGCACGGATCGCACCGTGACGTCATGGGCGTCCACCGCACCGTTGTTGACGATCTCGAGGGTGACGGAGACGGCGCCGCCTGCGGGCAGGCGACCAGAAGGTTCTGCGGCTTGCGTCATGCTCAACGAGGCCCCGATCGGCTGGGTCACGATGAGTTGCATGTCGATGGCCAGCGGCGCAACAGCTCTCTGCGTCATCGACGCCGACAGCCCATCCACGAAGAACAGCACGCCGCAGAACAGCCCGACCCCTAGAGCTACGCCGACCATCGTCGACAGCGTCCGCCGAGGGTTGCGGAGCAGATCGGCGACGACGTACCTAACCAGCACGGACCGACTCCTGAGCTCGGACGGGTCGGCGCAGCTCGACGGTCCGGTCGAGGTGAGCGGCGATCGCCGGGTCGTGGGTGACCACGACGAGGGTGGCACCCATCTCTCGGTGCACCTCGACGA
>JANMMN010000251.1:0-19558 GCA_031373405.1 Actinomycetes bacterium | reverse complement strand
CGAGGTTCTCGAGTTTCTCGAGGTTCTCGAGGTTCTCGAGGTTCTCGAGGTTCTCGAGGTTCTCGAGGTTCTCGAGGTTCTCGAGGTTCTCGGTGCTCGCCCGGCTCGCGGTGCGCTCGACGCCCGCGGTGTGCTCGGTGTCGTACTGGGCGAGGTCGTCCTCGTCGGTGGCGTCCTCCGCGCGGGCACCGGTCTCGATGCGCTCGTTGAGCCGTCTCACCCCGCTCGTGATGCCCCACGCCGCGCCCTCGCGGGTGCGGTTGAGGGCGAAGATCGACACGATGCCGGAGATGAGGAACGCGAAGACGAACAGCAGCAGCCCGCGCAGCCCGACGAGGTAGAGCAGCGCGCCGACACCGACGAGGATCGCGAACCGCAACCCGGTGTAGACGAGCACCGGGTGCGCGCCCGCGGTGGCAGGAGCGTCGGTGGCGTCGTCGTCGATGGCGTCGTCGCGTCGCGAGGCGGGATCGGTCACGGGCTCACCGTACGTCGTCAGTCCGAACCGCTCAGGACGGGTCGGTGCTGTGGTCGGTCGACTGGTCCGGCGGCAGGTCGGGGTTCGGCGCACTGTCCTCGCCGTCGCGCTTGGCCTTCATCTTGCGCGACCACTCGTCGTCGGCGAGCTTGCGCAGGAACGCCGGGTCGTCGTCGGGAGCGACCGGCCCACGACGGCGTACGCCGAACCCGGGGCGCCGCGACGCCGCTCCCGCCGCACCCGCGGTCTCGGTGACGCGGCTCTCCCGCGGCGCACGACCCCAGACCAGCCACGCGATCGCGCCGAGGAGGGGCACCAGGATGATGACGACGAGCCACAGCCACTTCGGCAGGGTGCGCACGAGCGCACGCCGGGTCTGGAGCACGTCGATGAGGGCGTAGAGCATCACGACGGCCGGGACGAGGTAGATCAGCACTCGCGACATCTCCCCACCTCCTCATCACTCACGAACCTGGTCCACCCGGAACACGCTGTCGGCCACCACCGCTGTCGGCACCACAACCCCGCGAGTTACACCGTGAACCGACCGGTTCGCACCGCGAACCGGTCGGTTCACGGTGTTACTCGCAGAATCAGCCTACGTCGGCGTGCGTCAGCACGCGGCTCGGCGACGCGTGACCGTGACCTCAGACGCCGCCGTAGGAGTGCAGCCCGGTGAGCAGGATGTTGACGCCGAAGTAGTTGAACAGGAAGCACCCGAACGCGACGAGCCCGATGACCGCGGCCTTGCGGCCCTTCCAGCCGGCGGTCGCGCGGGCGTGCAGGTAGGCGGCGTACGCGACCCAGGTGATGAACGCCCAGGTCTCCTTCGGGTCCCAGCCCCAGTAGCGGCCCCACGCGTTCTCCGCCCAGATCGCACCGGCGACGACCGCGAAGGTCCACAGCGGAAACATGAAGGCGTGGATCCGGTAGGCCGTCGCGTCGAGCTTGTAGGACTCCGGCAGCCGGCGGGCGAGCCAGTCGAGGCGGTACGGCCGACCCGCTAGCGCGCGTCGCTCACCGGCGTCGGCGACGAGGAACAGCACCGTCACCGACGCACCCACGCAGAACGCGCCGGCGCACACGATCGCGGCGAGCACGTGGATCACGAGCCAGTAGGACTTCAGCGCGGGCACGAGCTGCGCCGCGTCGGTGTAGAGGAACGTGATCGCGCTGCCGAGCGTGAACAGCACCGGGATCACCACGAAGATGCCGAGCCAGCGCACGTCGCGCCGCAGCGACATCACGAGGAACGCCACCGCGACACCGAGCGCCGCCGAGATCGAGAACTCGTACATGTTGCCCCACGGAACGCGCCCGACCGAGAGCCCGCGCAGCAGCACCCCCCCACCGAGGAGCAGCGTGCCGACCCACATCAGCGACATGGCGATGTTGCCCGCGCGGCGTCCCGGTGGCAGCGCGCCGTCGTCGGGTCCGCCGAGCGTCGTCACGGGCTTGGTCGCGACGGCGACCGAGCCGGCACCGTCCGCCGTCTCCGCGACGACGGCCGGCGCGAGGTCACGCCCGCGCATCGCGGCCAGCGACAGCGCGAAGCCCACCATCGCGATCGAGTACGCCGCGATCGCGCCGTACACCAGATAGTTGCTGTACGTCGCAAGCGTCACGTTGACGTCCACTGCATCTCCTTCTAAGCCCCCGGTGGCGTGGTCGCCGCGCTGGTCGCTCGTCCCGCGAGGTGCCGGGTGAGCTCGTCGACCTCGTCGGTCACCGTGGTGTGCTCGGACCTCGTGAGGCCCGCGATCTCCACAACGGTAACCCCCGCGCCGTCATTCGACACCCGCACCCACACCCGGCGTCGGCGCACGAGCAGCGAGAGCGCGAGACCGGTGATCGCGACGACCGAGGCGAGCAGCGCGAGCTCCTTTCCCGGGTCATGCGCGACGGAGAACGACGCCCACTCGAGGTAGCCGTCGAAGGTCGCGGTGCCCAGCCCGTCTGGCAGCGTCCAGGTCTCACCGGGGCGCAGCGCCTCGAGCCCCAGACGCGTCATCGCGGTGGTGTCGAGCTTGTAGACCGACTGCGGGCGACCATTGTCGAGACCGAGGTCGCCGGACCACAGCGAGAGGAACACCGCGGGGTCGTCGGCCGCGGGGAAGGTCGAGTGCGGGCCGCGTACGTCGTCGACGGCCGCAGTCGGCAGGAAGAAGCCCTTGAGCCCGAGCTGCGGGGTCGAGTCGGGCACCTTGACCACGCCGGTCGAGCTGAAGTTGCCGTCCTGCGGGAGGAACACCACCGAGTCGCGGAAGACCACCTCGCCGGCCGGGTTCTTCACCGTGATCGAGGGGGCGTAGCCGTGCCCGACGAGGAAGACCTTCACCCCGTCGACGACGAGCGGCTCGTTGACCTCGACGCGCTGCGACTCGGGTGCGGCTCCCGGCGTACGGGTCAGGGTGATGTCGGCGGAGAACTCGCGTGCGGCGCCGTCCTGCTGACCGCCGCGCTGGTAGTCGGCGGTGAACTTCTTGAGCGTGAAGGAGAAAGGCGGCAGGGACGAGTCGTCGAAGACCTTGCCGGGGTTGAACGAGTCGAACTGCGCGCGGGTGTTGGCGAAGGACGAGCCCTCGCGCAGGATCACCGTGCCGCGGAAGCCGCCGAGCGACCCGAGACCGACCGCCGCGAGCAGCACCAGCAGCGCGACGTGGAACACCAGGTTGCCGGTCTCCCGGGCATACCCCTTCTCCGCAGCCACGGCGCCGGCCCGGGCTCCGTCGTACCGCTCGGTGTCGACGCGCCACCTGTTCTTGCGGAGCCACTCGGCGGCATCGTCGAGGACCTGCTGCGGCGTCGCGTCGCTCGAGAGGGTGCGGTGCTCGGGCAGCCTCGTGAGGTGGCGGGGCGCCGCGGGCGGGCGCGAGCGCACGATCCGCCAGTGCGCCAGCGAGCGCGGCAGCACGCAACCGGCCAGCGAGACGAACAGCAGCAGGTAGATCGCCGCGAACCACGGCGAGGCGAAGACGTCGAAGAGCCCGAGCCGGTCCATGAACCGACCGCGCGAGGGGTCATCGGCGATGTACTGCGTGACCGCGATCGGGTTGGTGCCGCGCTGCGGGAAGATCGAGCCGGGCACCGACGCGAGCGCGAGCAGGAACAGCAGCACCAGGGCGGTGCGCATGCTCGTGAGGGTGCGCCAGGCCCACCGCAGCCAGCCGAGCACGCCGATGCCGATGGCTGCTGATGCGTCGACCTCCGCGGGCGCGGTCGACATCCGCCGCGCATCACCGTCGGGCGCAAGGTCGTCGCGCACACCGTCGTCGCGCACACGGTCGTCGCGCACTCCGTCGTCCGCCACACCGTCGACGCGCCCCCCCACGTCGCCCACACGGTCGTCGGGCGCTCGGTCGTCGGGCGCGAGGCCGTAGGCGTCGTTGCTGTCGGGGAGCGCGTCGTCGCGCAGGTCCGTCACAGCAGCACCCCGAACCCGCCGGCCCACGACCGCAACCCGATCGTGAGGTCGTCCCAGAGCCCGGTGACCAGGAGCACTCCGACAGCCACGAGCAGCGCACCGCCGATGTGCATCACGGTCGCGCTGTGCCGACGGACCCAGCTGATCGCTCCCAGCGCCCGGCGGAAGGCCAGGCCGACCATGACGAACGGCAGCCCGAGCCCGAGGCAGTAGACGAACGACAGCAGCGCACCGCGCGCCGCGCTCGCCTCGGTGAAGGCGAGCGTCTGCACCGCACCGAGGGTCGGGCCGATGCACGGCGTCCATCCGAGACCGAACAGCACGCCGAGCACCGGCGCGCTCCACAGTCCGAGGTCGGGCACTCCGTGGCGCCGCCACTCGCGCTGCATCCCGGGGATCCACCCCAGGAACGCCAGGCCGAGCAGGATGACGACTACGCCGAGAACGCGGGTGATCGGCTCCTGATACTCCAGCAGCGCCTGGCCCAGCGCGCCGAACAGCGCCCCGTAGGCGACGAACACCACGGTGAACCCGAGCACGAACAGCACCGAGCCGAGCAGCACGCGGCCCTTGGTGCGCGCGACGGAGACCGGCGTACGCGTCAGCACCCCGCCGCCGTGGCCCGGTTCGGACCCGGCCGACGACCCGGCCGACGACCCGGCCGACGACCTCGAGCCGGTGTCAGGCCGAGACTCGGCCTCGGGCTCCTCGCCCGCGAGCTCGGCGCCGGTGAGCCCGGTGACGAAGGAGAGATAGCCGGGCACCAGCGGCAGCACGCACGGCGAGAGGAAGGACACGGCGCCGGCGGCGAACGCGATCGGCGCGGCCAGCAGCAGCGACCCGGTGGTGACGGTCTCGGCGACGCCCACCTCAGCCCGCCTCCCGCAGCACCGGCTCGATCATGCCGAGCAGGCGCGAGTAGTCGACCGGCCCGAGCGCCCGCGCCGCCACCCGACCCTCGCGGTCGAGCACGAGCGTCGTGGGGATCGCGGCCGGGGGAAGCAGGCCGCGGAAGGCCAGGAGCAGGGTGTTGTCCTGGTCGAACATCGACGGGTAGGACACCGCGAAGCGTCGGGTGAACGCCTTCGCGTTGTCGACGGAGTCCTTGCTCCCCGACACGATGCCGACGAACTCGACGCCCTTCGCCTTCGTCTCGGCGTAGACCTTCTCGAGCGTGCCGGCCTCGCCGCGGCACGGCCCGCACCACGACGCCCACATGTTGACCACGACGACCTTGCCGCGCAGGTCGGCGAGGTCGAGCGGGCTGCCCTCGAGGGTCGTGCCGCTCACGGTCGGAGCGGCCTCCCGGTCGGCGACCGCGAGCACGGTGGTCGACCCGTCGCCCGCGACGTAGCGCGAGGAGCCGTCCGCGGAGCCGGACGTCGTGCCGCACCCGGCCAGCATCGACAGCGCGAGCAGCGCGGCCGCGGCCGCGAGCGGCCGGTGCCTCGCTGTGGTCACGGTCTGTGCTCCTTGCGGACGAGGGGTGTCAATGAGACGACGTACGGCGCATCCCGCAGGTTTCGCCCACGAGGTACGACGAGATCACATCGGGCTCAGGCGCCCTTGGCCTGCGCTGCGCCCTTGGACGAGCGTACGAGGTCGGCACTCGGCTCGGTGTAGGTGATCGCGACGAGGCGATCGTCGTCGAAGCTGAACGAGGTGAGGCTCGCGAGGCCGCACTGGCGCTTGCGCGGGTCGTGCGGGAAGCGACGCTGCTCGGCGTCGAGCCGCGCGATCCACACCGGGAGCTGGTGGCTCACGAGCACCGCCTCGTGCCCGCGGGCGGCGTTGCGCGCAGCGCTGACGGCGGCGCGCATGCGCCCCGCGATCTCGGCGTACGGCTCACCCCAGCTCGGCGTGAGCGGGTTGTAGAGGTGCCGCCACGACCTGGGGCTGCGCAGCACGCCGTCGCCGACCCCGACGCGTTGGCCCTCGAAGACGTTGCCGGCCTCGATGATGCGGTCGTCGATCGTGACGCGGATCCCGTGCCGCTCGGCGACCGGCGCGGCCGTCTGCTGCGCCCGCTCGAGCGGCGAGGACACCACGACGGTGACGTCACGCGCCGCGAGCGTCTCCGCGGCGCGCTCGGCCATCTGCTCACCCAGCTCGGAGAGGCGGAAGCCGGACAGCCGGCCGTAGAGGACACCGGTGGGGTTGAAGACCTCGCCGTGACGCAGCAGGTGGACGACGGTTCGGGTGCTCACGCGAACTCCTGGGCGATGTCGGGATGGGCGTGCGCCGCAGCCCGGGCGGCCGCGGGTAGAGCCTGGACGAGACGGTCGAGCGCAGTGTCGTCGTGGGCGCCGGAGACGAACCACGACTCGAACGCGCTCGGGGGGAGGTAGACCCCATGATCGAGCATCGCGTGGAAGAACGCCGCGTAGCGCCACGACTCCTGCGTGCGGGCCTCGTCGTAGTCGCGCGGCGCCGCCGGGCTGAAGAACACCGAGAACAGGTTGCCGGCGCTCGCGAGACTGTGCTCGACGCCCTCAGCCGCCAACGCCGCCGACACCAGCGAGCCGACCTTCGCCGCGGTGGCATCAAGGTGGGCGTAGAGCTCGGGGGTGCATTGCTGCAGGGTCGCGAGGCCGCACGCCGCGGCGACCGGGTTACCCGCGAGCGTGCCCGCCTGGTAGACCGGCCCCGCC
Source organism: Actinomycetes bacterium (assembly GCA_031373405.1). Classification (GTDB taxonomy): domain Bacteria; phylum Actinomycetota; class Actinomycetes; order S36-B12; family CAIYMF01; genus Longivirga. The sequence continues at coordinate 13,005 of JANMMN010000251.1, read as the reverse complement.
GGCGCGAGGTGGCCCATCACGTCGGCACGACCGCCGAACGCCGCCGCCGGGAGGCCGCCGCCCATCACCTTGCCGACGGTGACGAGGTCGGGCTTCCAGCTCGCCTCTGCGGTGCGGGCCTCGAGCTCGAGCCAGCCGCCGCGGGCGACCCTGAAGCCGGTCATCACCTCGTCGACCACGAGGAGCGCACCGTGGGCCTGCGCGATCCGTGCGAGCGCGGCGTTGAAGCCGGGATGCGGTGCGATCACTCCCATGTTGGCCGCCGCCGCCTCGGTGATGACGGCCGCGATCTGGTCGCCGTACGCCGCGAACGCAGCCTCGACCGCGCTGATGTCGTTGTAGGGCAGCACGATCGTGTCGTGGGCCTGCGCCCCCGTGACACCGGGGGTGTCGGGGAGCGCGAACGTGGCGAGGCCGGAGCCGGCAGCGGCGAGCAGGGAGTCGACGTGACCGTGGTAGCAGCCGGCGAACTTCACGACCTTGCTGCGACCGGTGAACCCACGGGCGAGCCGGATCGCCGACATGGTCGCCTCGGTGCCGCTGCTGACGAGGCGCACCTGCTCGACCACGTCGACGCGGTGCACGATCTCCTCGGCGAGGAGCACCTCGCCGGCACCGGGGGTGCCGAAGGAGAAGCCTCGCGTCGCGGCGTCGCGCACGGCGTCGACGACCGCTGGGTGCGCATGGCCGAGCACCATCGGCCCCCACGAGCAGACCAGATCGAGGTAGTCGCGGCCGTCGGCGTCGGTGATCCACGGGCCGGTGCCGCTGGCCATGAAGCGCGGCGTGCCGCCGACGGCGCGGAAGGCGCGCACGGGCGAGTTGACCCCGCCCGGCGTGACCTCGCGAGCCCGGGCGAAGAGTGCCCGCGAGACGGGTGCGACGTCGGCGTACGTCATGCCCGACCTCCGGCGATCCAGCGCGCGACCTCGGCGGCCCAGTAGGTGAGCACGATGTCGGCGCCGGCGCGATGGATGCTCGTCAGCGACTCGAGGATCGCGCGGTCGCGGTCGATCCAGCCGTTCGCCGCGGCCGCCTCGACCATCGCGTACTCCCCCGACACCTGATACGCCGCGACGGGGACGTCGACGAGGTCGGCGACCTCGCGCAGCACGTCGAGGTAGCCGCCCGCGGGCTTGACCATGACGAGGTCGGCGCCCTCCTCGATGTCGAGGCGCACCTCGCGCAACGACTCCCGACGGTTGGCCGGGTCCTGCTGATAGCTGCGGCGGTCACCGCTGAGCTGGCTGTCGACCGCCTCCCGGAACGGGCCGTAGAACGCCGAGGCGTACTTCGCGGCGTAGGCGAGCACCGCGACGTGCTGGGCCGCGACCTCGTCGAGCGCACTGCGGACGACGCCGACCTGACCGTCCATCATCCCGCTGGTGCCGACCACGTCGACGCCCGCGTCCGCGAGCGCCATCGCCATCTCGGCGTAGCGCACGAGCGTGCTGTCGTTGTCGACATCGCCTTCGGGTGTGAGCACCCCGCAGTGGCCGTGGTCGGTGAACTCGTCGAGGCACAGGTCGGCCATCACGACGAGGTCGTCACCGACCTCGCTGCGCACGTCGGCGACGGCGAGGTTGAGGATCCCCGCGGGGTCGGTCGCAGCCGAGCCGACCGCGTCACGCGACGCGGGCACGGCGAAGAGCATCACGCCGCCGAGACCGAGCCCGACCGCCTCCGCCGCGGCCCGACGCAGCGACTCGCGCGAGTGCTGCACGACGCCGGGCAGCGACGCGATCGCTGCCGGGGTGTCGAGGCCCTCGCGGACGAAGAGCGGAAGCACGAGACCGGCCGCGTGCAGCCGGGTCTCGGCCGTGAGCCGCCGCAGCGCCGGCGTACGCCGGAGCCGCCGCGGTCGCTCGACGGGGAAGCCCACGATCAGGTGGCCTTGCGACGCGTGCCACTCCGACGCTTGCTCGGACGCCACACCGGCTCACCCTGCTCCATCGCGGCCAGGCGCAGCGAGTCGCCGTGCTCCGCGAGCGCCTCGGCGAGCGCGGCCACCGACGGCGTCTCCGCGAGGACGTCGACCCGGAGGCCGTGCTCTTCGGCGGTCTTCGCCGTCGCAGGCCCGATGCACGCGACGACGGTCGAGGCGTGCGGCTTGCCGGCGATGCCGACGAGGTTGCGCACGGTGCTCGACGAGGTGAACAGCACCGCGTCGAAGCCGCCGGTCTTGATCGCCTCACGCGTCTCGGCCGCGGGCGGTGCGGCGCGCACGGTGCGGTAGGCGGTGACGTCCTCGACCTCCCAGCCGAGCTCGATCAGCCCGGCGACGAGGGTGTCGGTGGCGATGTCGGCGCGCGGCAGGAACACCCGGTTGATCGGGTCGAAGATCGGGTCGAACTCGGGGAAGTCCTCGAGCAGGCCCGCACTGCTCTGGTCACCGGTCGGCACGAGGTCAGGACGCACCCCGAAGGCCGTGAGCGCAGCAGCGGTCTGCTCGCCTACGGCAGCGACCTTGAGCCCGGCGAAAGCACGCGCGTCGAGGCCGTACTCCTCGAACTTCTCGCGCACCGCCTTCACCGCGTTGACGCTCGTGAACGCGACCCACTGGAAGCGACCCGACACGAGGCCGGTGATCGCGCGCTCCATCTGCTGCGGGGTGCGCGGGGGCTCGACCGAGATGGTCGGGACCTCGACACCCACGGCACCGAACCGGGTGAGCTGGTCGGACAACGAGCCGGCCTGCTCCCGCGTCCGTGGCACCAGCACGCGCCAACCGAACAGCGGCTTGGTCTCGAACCACGACAGCTTCTCGCGGTGGCTCACCGTCTCGCCGACGACGACGAGACCGGGGCCGGCCTGCTTGGCGTTCTTGACCGCGGTGGCGATCTCACCGAGCGTCGAGGTGATCGTGCGCTGCTCGACCGTGGTGCCGCCGCGGGTGATCGCGATGGGCGTGCCGGTGGCGCGACCGGCGTTGGTGAGCGCCCGTGCGACCTCGACGGCGCGGTCGGCGCCGTTGAGCACGATCAGGGTCACGCGCGGGTCGGCGTGGACCGCCCACTGCACCGCAGGATCGTCGGCGTCGACGACGCGCACCTCGCGCGCCTTGCCGCCGAGCAGGCCGATACCGGCGTACGCCGGGATGCCCGTCAGCGTCGAGACACCCGGAGCGATGTCGAAGTGCACCTTTGACTTCGACAGCGCAGCCGCCTCGGTCTGCAGAGCGCCGTCGAGCAACGGGTCGCCCGAGAACAGGCGTACGACCGCCTGGCCGGACTTGGCCGCGTCGCCCACGATCTTGGCGCGCGCCGCATGGCTGAGCGGCAGCCCGTCGTCGTCGATCGCCGGTCGCACCTCGGCCCCGGGGGCCGTGAAGGAGCGGGCGAGATCGACCACGTCGACGTCGGCGACGACGACGTCGGCCTCACGCAGCAGTGCTACTGCGCGCAGGGTCAACAGGTCGGGGTCACCGGGGCCCACCGCGACGAACGCGACGGAGCCGACGGGCTTCTTGCGGGCGCGGGCTGCAGTGCTGGCGCTCATGATGCGCTTCCCCTCACGGGATGGAGACCGGGCGCACCTGCGGCGAGGAGGTCGGCGGCGAGCTCGCGCCCGATCGCCTCCGCCTCACCGGCTGCGCCGGTGACGGATTTCCGCACCTGGTGACGGCCGTCGGGACTGACGACCGCACCGGTCAGGTGCACGAGCACCTCACCGCCGAGCCCGCTGACGGTCGCGAGGGCGCCCACGGGCGCCGAGCAACCGGCTTCGAGACCGGCGAGGAGGGAACGTTCCGCGGTGACGGCGACGCGGGTCGCGTCGTCGTCGAGATCGCGGAGCGCATCGAGCAGCGCGACGTCGGACTCGACGTCGCGGCACTCGACCGCCAACGCCCCCTGGCCGGGGGCGGGCAGCATCATGTCGGGCTCGAGCACCTGCGAGACCGCGTCGAGGCGGTCGAGGCGCGCGAGACCGGCAAAGGCGAGGACGACCGCGTCGAGGTCGCCGTCCGCGACCGTGCGCAGTCGGGTGTCGACGTTGCCGCGCACGGCGACCACGTCGAGGTCGGGCCGGGCTGCTAGCAGCTGCGCGGCGCGACGCGGCGAGCCCGTGCCGACGCGTGCTCCGTGCCTCAGCGTGGCCAGGGTGACGCCGCCGCGGGCGACCAGGACGTCGCGCGGGTCCTCGCGCGGCGGGATCGCAGCGACCGTGAGACCGGCGGCCGGCGCGGTCGGGAGGTCCTTGAGCGAGTGGACAGCGAGGTCGGCGTCGCCGCGCAGCACGGCGTCGCGCACCGCGGTGACGAAGACGCCGACGCCGCCGAGATCGGTCATCGGCGTGCGCTGGTCGGCGTCGCCCTGCGTCGTCACCTCGACGAGAGTCACCTCGCGCCCCGTACGCACCGCGATCGCGTCGGCGACGAGCTGTGACTGGGTGCGCGCGAGGAGGCTGCGGCGGGTGGCGATCCGCACGGCGCTCACCTGCGCCCCCCGAGCAGCTCGTCGAAGCTCGCCTCGCCACGTGCCGTGCTCGTCGCGGTGCCGATGGCGTCGGTGACCTCGTCGGCGGCCGTGAGCTCGGCGATCGAAGCCGGGTCGAGGTCGAAGAGGCGGTGCAGGGCCTCGGCGTACCGGGTGCCCTCGGGATCGGCGGCGAGCTCCTTCATCCGGACGGTCGGGGTGTGCAGCAGGGTCGAGACAGCGCGTCGCAGCGAGCGGGCGAGCTCGTCGGTCACGGCCCCGTCGAGCCCGGGGAGCCTGAGCCGCAACCGCTGCAGCTCGGCCTCGACGACCTCGTCGGCCCTGGCCCGCAGGCTCACCACGATCGGCTCGACGCGGTGCGCCGCCTGAGCGGCGAGGAAGGCGCGCACCTCGTCGGCCACGATGGCACGGGCGAGCTCCACGTCGCGGGCGGGCGCGTGGGCGTCCGGCAGGTCGGCGAGAGCGGCGATGTCGATGCGCGTGACGCCGACGAGCTCGCCGATCGACGGCTCGGTGTCGTGCGGGAGAGCGAGGTCGACGACGACCAGCGGCGCGGCGGTGCCGGTGCGGACCCGTCGTACGTCGGCATCGGTGAGCACGACGCCGCGCGATGCCGTGCACGACACGACGATGTCGGCGGTGGTGAGCTCGTCGCTCAGCTGCTCGAGCGAGATCGCGCGGCCGCCGACCTGCGCAGCGAGTGCGGCTCCGTGCTGCGGGGTGCGGTTGGCGACGACGAGCTCGGCGACACCGGCGCGGGCAAGAAGAGTCGCGGCAAGGCTGCTCATCGCACCTGCGCCGACCACGATGGCGTTGCGGCCCTTGAGGTTTCCGGCGTAGAGCTGCGCGGCGAGGTCGAGGGCGACGCTCACGACCGAGATGCCCGCGCGGTCGATGCCGGTATCGGCGTGTGCGCGCTTGCCGACCCGCAGCGCCGCCTGGGTGAGGTCGTTGAGACTGCGACCGGCGGTGGCGGTGTCCTGCGCGCTGCGCAGCGCGGCACGCACCTGGCCGAGGATCTGCGCCTCCCCGACGACCATCGAGTCGAGGCCCGCGGCCACCTCGAACATGTGCTGCACCGCGCGGTCCTCGTAACGCACGTAGAGGTGCGGCGTGAGCTCGTCGCGCGGGACCCCGGCAGCCTTCGCGAGAGTCTCCGCCACGTCCACGACACCGCCGTGGAACCGCGTGACCTCGGCGTAGACCTCGACCCGGTTGCAGGTCGAGAGCACCATCGCCTCGGCCACGTGCGGCGAGGCGAGCAGGTCGACCTGCACGCGCTCGGGTGCGCCCTCGACGAGAGCGAGGCGGTCGAGCAGGGTCACCGGCGCGCTGTGGTGGCTGATCCCGACGACGAGCAGCGTCATGCCCGCACCTCCGAGCGCGCGTGCTTGCGGTGCTCGTGGAAGGCGAGGATCTGCAGCTCGGTGGCGAGGTCGACCTTGCGCACGTCGACACCCTCGGGCGTGGTGAGGACCGCCGGCGCGAAGTTGAGGATGCTCGTGACGCCGGCGGCGACGAGACGGTCGCAGACGTCCTGGGCCGCGGACGCCGGAGTCGCGATGACCCCGATGCTGGCGTCGCCCTCGGCCACGACGTCCTCGAGGTCGTCGATCGACCGGACCTCGATCGGGGCGCCGTCACGACCGGCGGGGATCTTCTCCCCGACCCGCCCGGAGTCGGCATCGAGCAGACCGCCGACGCGGAACCCGCGTGAGGCGAAGCCGCCGTAGTTGGCGAGGGCGTGCCCGAGGTTGCCGACGCCGACGATGACGACGGGCCAGTCCTGGGTGAGACCGAGCTCGCGGGCGATCTGGTAGCCGAGGTACTCCGTGTCGTAGCCGACGCCGCGGGTGCCGTAGGAGCCGAGGTGGCTGAGGTCCTTGCGCAGCTTCGCGCTCGTGACCCCGCTGGCCGCCGCGAGCTCGTCGCTGGAGACCGTGGCGACGCCGCTCTCGGCGATGTGGGTCAGGACGCGGTGGTAGATCGGGAGCCGGGCGACCGTGGCCTCGGGGATGCCGCGTCGAGTCGGGTCTGACGCCCGTGACAGCGGCACGACCTCACCCCGGCTTCCCTGGCGCGCAGCACCTCGTGGATCGGGTGCTCGGCCTCTGCAGGGTAGGTAGTCGTGAACGAACGCACAAAGTCGTGACGGACGTCCGTTCCACATTCCGGACAGTCGAGCACGTGACCCTGATCACCTCCCCAGACCCCACCCCTGCGAGACACCACTGAAGGGTCCATGAGTTTCATAGGACCGAACCAACGCCACCTTCATTCGTCGTACGCCGGCAGCGCATCGGCCTCAGTGCACGGCCAGATGAAGGTGGGATCGGTTCGGTCCTATGAAACCTATGGACCCTTCAGTGGCGGGGGCGGGAGGCTCGGCGGGTTTCGAAGCGGGTGGCGGCCTCATCGAGGGTGACGAGGAAGGCGGCGAGGCGGTCCCGGGCGGCCTCGCCCTCGGGGCCGAAGTCGGTGCGCTCCCAGACGTTCCAGGCACGCAGCACGGGCGCGAGCACCTCGTCGTTGTGGATGCGCAGGTCGTAGATCCCGGCCATCGCGATCGCGAACGAGCGCCGAGTGAAGCCCTCAACCTCGCTGCCGGGCATGGCGAAGTTCTCGGCGATGTCAGCGACGGCCGTCATCGAGGCGTCCGGGGCGAGCTCGAACGCGGCGGCCATCACGTTGCGGTAGAAGAGCATGTGCAGGTTCTCGTCCGCCGCGATGCGGGCGAGGAGCCGATCGCAGCCCGGGTCGTCGGTGTGCCGTCCGGTGTTGCGGTGCGAGATCCGGGTCGCGAGCTCCTGGAAGGAGACGTACGCCATCGTGGTGAGCACGCTCTCCTCCGCGTTCGAGGCGAAGCCGCGACTCATGTGATCCATCCGTTCGCGCTCCAGCGCGACCGGGTCGACCGAGCGGGTCACCAGCAGGTAGTCGCGCATCGCGATGCCGTGCCGCGCCTCCTCCGCCGTCCAGCGATGCACCCACTCGCCCCACGCGCTGTCGCGCCCGACGACATCGGAGAGGGCGCGGTGATAGCTCGGCAGGTTGTCCTCGGTCAGCAGGTTGACCACGAGGGCCGTGCGGGCGACCCCGTCGACCTTCGACTGCTCGACGTCCCACGCGTCACCGTCGTACTCGCCGTCGAAGTTGGTGCCCTCGCTCCACGGCACGTACTCGTGCGGGAACCACTCCTTGGCCGTGGCGATGTGCCGCTCGAGCTCGGCGGCCGCGACGGGCTCGAGCTCACGGACGAGGTCCGGGTTCGTGGCGCGGTCTGCGAGTGCGGTCATTGAGAGCTCCCTGAGGGCACAGCCGATGGTGACGTCACCGTAGTCGGGACCGTCCCGCGGCTCCAGATCCCGACGGCAGCGGTACGCCGATGTCACCCGAGAGCCACCACGCCGGTGTGATCCGGCCGACGGGGCAGGGCGCCGGCGGCACCCCGAGCCACGAGGCCGACGCCCGGGCCGACGCTTGCGACGATCTCCGCGACGATCTCCGCGCCGGTCTCCGCGCCCCCCGCCGGTCTCCGCGCCGGTCCGGTGGGCGGACCGCTTCGCTTAGGTTAGCCTTACCTCATGATCCTGTGCCACTGCGCCGTCGTCAGCGACCGCGACGTGCACGCGTGCGTCGACGCGGGCGCCCGCACGGTGACCGAGGTGCTGCGCAGCACCGGCGCGGCCGCGTACTGCGGCGGTTGCGCGCTCGCCGTTCACGCCTGCGCCCGGACGGCGCTGTGGCAGGCTGACCGCGACGCCGACGCCCCGGAGGTTCTGCATGCAACCGGTTAGCCCACGCATCGTCGAGCTGCTCAACGACGCGCTGACCCTCGAGCTCACGGTGACCAACGCCTACTTCCTGCACGCCCGCATGCTCGATGCCCAGGGCCTGCCGCGCCTCGGCAAGGTGTTCTACGACCTGTCGATCGGCGAGATGCGCGACGCCGACGCGATCATCCAGCGGATCCTGTTCTTCGACGGCCACCCCAACCTGCAGCGCCTCGGCCCCGTACCGATCGGCGAGACCGCCGAGGAGATGCTGCGGCTCGGCCTCGAGGGCGAGAACACCGCCGTCGCACAGTTCAACGCGGCCGCGCACGAGTGCCGCGCGCTCGGCGACCACGGCACCGCATCGACGTTCGATGCGATGGTGCTCGACGAGGAGAGTCACGCCGACTGGTTCGAGGCTCAGCTCGCCGCGATCGCGACCGTCGGTGCGCCCGCCTACCTCGCCCAGCAGACCGACGCGTCCGCCGGACCCGCCTGAGCCGCACGCTCGCCCCGAGCGCTCAGGCGAACAGCCCCTGCGCCCACCACTCGTCCGGAGCCAGCCCGGGCCGTACGGCGAAGACGGCCGAGCCGACCTGCACCAGCTACTCGTTGAGGAAGTCACGCGCGGGCACCAGCCGGTGGACCGGGACGAGCCCGAGCCAGGCGTTCACCGGGGTCAGCGGGTGAGCGCGGCGCGCAGCCGGGCGGGGTCGACCCGCCAGAAGTCGTGCTGCACCCCGTCGACGAGGGTGACCGGGATCTGCTCCCAGTACTGGTCGGCGAGATCGGGGTGCTCGAGGATCGAGAGCTCGACGAAGGACTCGGCGAGCTCGGCGCACACGGCCGCGATCGTCTCGCGCGCGGTGTCGCACAGGTGGCAGTCCGGCTTGCCGATCAGGGTGACCCGGGCCGTCGGCTCCTCGCTCACCCGGGGGTGCCGCTCACGCGTCCTCGCGGAGCCGGCCACGAGCGATCTTGCCCGTCGCGGTGTGCGGCAGGCTCGGCACGATCTCGATCACCGTCGGGCACTTGAAGCGCGCGAGCCGCGACTCGCACAGCGCCATGACCTGCTCCCGGGTGACCGTGCGATCCGGGAGCGGCACGACGTACGCCTTGACGCTGTCGCCGGTGTGCTGGTGCGGGACACCGATCACAGCGACCTCAGCGACACCAGGGAGGCCGGCGATGACGGTCTCGATCTCGAACGGGTAGACGTTGAAGCCCGACACGAGGATGAGGTCGCGTCGACGGTCGACGAGATGCAGGTCGCCGTCCTGGTCGAGGTAGCCGACGTCGCCGGTGGCGTACCAGCCCTCCGCGTCCGGGCCGTCGGCCCCGTCCGGCCAGTAGCCCGAGAACAGGTTCGCGCCACGCACGTGGATCTCGCCCGGGTCGTCCTCGTCGGCCGGCTCGCCCTCCTCGTCGACCAGTCGGATCTCGACGCCGGGAAGCGGCGCACCGACGCAGCCGGGCTTGGCCCGACGTCCGACCATCGTGGAGGCGACGACGGGAGCCGCCTCGGTGAGCCCGTAGCCCTCCCACACCGGCTGGCCGGCGAGGTCGGCGAACGCGTTGAAGACCGCGGGGGCCAGCGGTGCCGCGCCCGAGATCATCGTGCGTACGCCGGCGAGCGCACGGTCAAGGTCGGGCACGTGGGACCACGCGACGAACATCTGCGGCGCCGCGGGAACGTTGGTGACGCCGTACTGCTCGATCGTCTCGAGCGACCCGATGAGCGAGAACTTCGGCACGAGCACCGACCGGGCACCGGTCGCGACGGCCATGCCCAGCACGGCATTGAGCGCGTAGACGTGGAAGAGCGGAAGGACGAGCAGCACCACGTCATCCGCGCTCATCGGCTCCGGGTCGAGGCTGCGCAGCTGCGCGAGGTTGGCGAGCAGAGCGCGATGGCTGAGCATCGCGCCCTTGGCCGGCCCGCTCGTGCCCGAGGTGAACAGCAGCACGGCGGTCGACTCGGGGTCGAACGCTGCGTCGTCGGCGTCACTCTGCGCATCGGCGCGCTGCCCTCCGCGGACGAGCAGCTCGTAGGAGCGGTCGCCGACGACGACGACCTCCGTGCCCGACACCGCCGCGGCCTCCGCGGTGACGGCCTCGGTCGACTCGTCGGCGATGACGAGCCGACAGCTCGAGCGGGTGAGCAGGTCGGCCACCTCGTGCGCGGTGTACGCCGTGTTGAGCGGGAGCGCGACCATGCGCGCCCGGAGGATCGCGAAGTACGCCGCCACGAACTCGATCCGGTTGCCGAGGAGCACAGCGACGCGGTCGCCATGCTCGAGCCCGTGCCGGCGGAGTCCCGAGGCCATCGCGTCGACAGCGGAGTCGAGGGTCGCCCAGGTGGTCTCATGCCCCGAGGGGCCATCGACGAACGCGACGTCGTCGGGGTGAGCTGCGGCGGTGGCTCGGAGGAGGTCGGCGACGTTGACGGCCGGGGAGTCGGTCACGAACTGATCGTGGCACAGCCAGTCCTCGCTAGGCTCCGCTGCATGGCCCAGACCCGCAAAGTCGACATGGTGCGTGCGTCCCAGGTGGCCGGCGAGGCCTCCGCCGCCGCGGCCGAGGTGGCGCCGACCCAGCTCGTCGAGCCCGACCTGAGCGGAGCTGCCTTCTTCGACGTCGACAACACCGTCATGCGCGGCGCGAGCATCTTCCACCTGGCCCGAGGGCTGGCCCGGCGCAAGTTCTTCAGCGCCCGCGATGTCGGTGACTTCGCCTGGAAGCAGGCGAAGTTCGTCATCAACGGGTCCGAGGACCTCGAGGACATGGCCTCGGCGACCGAGGCCGGGCTCGCCTTCGCCAAGGGCAAGCGGGTGGACGAGATCGTCAGCCTCGGCGAGGAGATCTTCGACGAGCTGATGGCCCGCAAGCTGTGGCCAGGCACGCTCGCGCTCGCCCAGGGCCACCTCGACCGCGGCCAGCGGGTCTGGCTCGTCACCGCGACGCCGGTCGAGCTCGCGGCGATCATCGCCCAGCGCCTCGGCCTCACCGGTGCGCTCGGCACCGTGAGCGAGATCGAGGACGGCGTCTACACCGGCCGGCTCAAGGGCGCTCCCCTCCACGGCCAGGCCAAGGCCGAGGCGGTGCGTGCGCTCGCCGCACGCGAGGGCCTCGATCTGGTGCGGTGCACGGCGTACTCCGACTCGGCCAACGACGTCCCGATGCTCTCGGTCGTCGGCCGCGCAGTGGCCGTCAACCCCGACGGAGCGTTGCGCAAGCACGCACGCGCGGTCGGCTGGGAGATCCACGACTACCGCCGCGCCCGGATGAACCAGCGCTACTACGTGCCCGCTGGCGTCGCGGCCGCTGCCGGCCTCGGCATCGGCGTGGGCCTAGGCATCAGCGCCGCAAAACACAAGAAGACCCCCTAGCTCCCCGAGTAACACCTCGAACCGACCGGTTGAGCGCCTGAACCGGTCGGTTCGAGGTGTTACTCGCGGCCCTGGCCTCAGCGGGAGGTCGGTCGTTGGTACCTCAGCTGCACGAGGCCGCTGGGGAACGGGGTCGCCGCGGTGAGCGTGAGCGAGGTCTGCACGGGCACGTCGTGGAAGAGGCGTGAACCCGAGCCGAGCAGGACGGGTACGACGGTGAGCGTGAGGTCGTCGACGAGCCCCGCCTCAAGGAACTCGCTGATCAGCCGGCCGCCATCGACGTACACGTGCCGCAGACCGGCCGACTGCCACTCCGCGACCGCCTCGGCCGCGGTGCGCGACCAGAACGTGACTCCGTCGCGCGGCGTCGCGTGGCGGTGGGTGAAGACGTACACCGGTCGGCCCTCGAGGGGCAGGTCGGGCTCGCCCGCGATGTAGTCCCACGTCGCGCGTCCCATGGCGAGGCCGTCGACGTCGGCCATGAACTCGGCGTGACCGTAGTCGTCGGTGCCGGCTCGGGTGAAGAGCCAGTCGAGCGAGCCCTCGGCGTCGGCGATGTAGCCGTCGACCGAGTGCGCGATGTAGACCGAGATCCGAGGCCGCGACATAGGCACCGACGCTAGCGCCGCCGGCGCACGCAGACAGCGCGGTAGAGATCATCCAGCAAGTCCGGGGCCAGATCGCCCGGCGTGTCGTGGCGGATGATCTCTAGTCGAGATCATGCGGTCACGTCAGCGGAAGACGGACCGGCGCTGGACCAGCAGTCGGTAGAGGGTCTGCTGGATCGTCTCGCGGACCTGGTCGGTGATGTTGAAGACCAGCATCGGGTCGTCGGCCGCGCCATCGGGGTACTGGTCGGTGCGGATCGGCTCGCAGAACTCGATGATCCACTTGCTCGGGAGCGGCACCAGGCCGAGCGGGCCGAGCCAGGGGAAGGTCGGGGTGATCGGGAAGTACGGCAGGTTGAACAACCGCGCGAGAGTCTTGGCGTTGCCCAGGATCGGGTAGATCTCCTCGGCACCGACGATCGCCACGGGCACGATCGGGGTCCTGGTGCGCAGTGCCGTCGCGACGAATCCACCGCGGCCGAACCGCTGCAGCTTGTAGCGCTCGCTGTAGGGCTTGCCGACGCCCTTGAAGCCTTCGGGCCACACCCCGACGACCTCGCCGGAGGCCAGAAGTCGCTCGGCGTCGGTGTTGGTGGCAAGTGTGTTGCCGGACTTGCGAGCGATCTCACCGAGGAAGGGCGTCTGGAAGACCAGGTCAGCACCGAGCATCCGAAGGTTGCGGTGCGCGGGGTGATGGTCGTGCAGGGCCACCTGGGTCATCACCGCGTCGAGCGCGATGGTGCCCGAGTGGTTGGCGACGACGAGCGCGCCGCCGTGGGACGGGACGTTCTCGATGCCG
>JANMMN010000249.1:0-5497 GCA_031373405.1 Actinomycetes bacterium | reverse complement strand
GCGGTCGTGGGGGCGGCGATCGCCCTCGCGCGCCTCGGGCTTTCCTATCTGCTCTGGGCTGTTCCGCTCGGTATGGGCATCCTGCTCCCCACCGCGGCGAGCCTTCTCGCCCGTCCGGGGCTACGGCGCCGTGCCCTTATGGTCGCGGCCGCAACGATCGCGATCACGGCGGTCGTCTTTCTCGGGTTTCTGCGCGAGCACTCCGAGAGCCTGCAGGTCCTGTCTTCGACCGTGTACCCCGGGACTCGGCGTTTCGCCGGTCAGGTTCAGAGCCTGCCAGCCTTGTTCGGCGCCCCGCATCTGTGGATCCTCCAGCGGGATCCTGTGCTCACGGCGACGAACCAGTCCGAGATTGCCTCGGGCTACCTCATCCTGGCGGTCGCTGCGCTGCTCATCGTTCCCAGCATCCATTGGCGCAAGGTCGGAATCGTGGCGGTCCCCGCCCTGACTTCGCTTCTCGTTGTCGGACTATTGGCACTGTGGTGCAGCGCCACGTGGCCCGCGTGGGTGGGCGGCATCCCCGTCGTCGGCCTCGTCTCACCGGCGAGGGTCGCCCAGGTGCTCGGACTGTTGGGCACGACGACGTTCGCTCTTGTCATCGGCGCGTTCGCGGTTTCCAAGGAGGGCGGACGTCGGGGCGCAGCCGTCACTGCAGGCGCCGTGTCCTTCCTGGTGACGCTCATGGCGGGGAGCCTGCTGCAGACCTCGTTCATCGCTGGACTGCCGCTTCGTTGGATCTGGGTGGTGTCCGTGCTCACCGGTCTCGCTGTCGGTCTCGCCATCGGGTTTGCGCGACGGTGGTGGGGGTTGGTGCCACTTGTCGTCCTCGCCGTGCCGGTGGTGGTGACCGTCAACCCGTGGCAGCAGGGCTTCGCCGAGCTTCACTCGGGCAAGGCGGCAGAGGAGCTCGACCGACTCAGTGCGGGCCCGGGAATCTGGGCGAGCGAGGACATCTGGGTGGACGCAGTCCTGATGGCGAACGCGCACCAGTCCCTCAGCGGCCAGCAATGGATCGGACCGAACCGCGAGTCGTGGGAGGTGCTCGACCCCGAGAGCGCCTCCGAGGCGCTCTGGAACCGTGGCGCGTCGTTCGTCGTCTTCCGGTGGGCAGCGAGTGGCAAGCCGGTCACGATCGAGGCACCCACGCCGGACTATCTCCTCGTCACCGCAGACCCGTGCGACACCAAGCTGCGAGTCCTGGGCGTCACCCGCATCGTCAGCCAGCACGCGCTCAAGCACCAGTGCCTGACGCCCACGTCATCCTTCGCCCTCGGCGGCGCGACCCGCTGGACCTACGCCATCAAGCCCTGACCGTGTGGCTCATCGTCGATCGAGCAGGTGGGGGAGGGCCAGTGAGAGTGACGCGGTCCAGTCCGGGAGCGGCGCGATGCCGGCACGTCGACCTGCGTCGTGGCCGAGGACGCTGAACGCAGGTCGGGGAGCGGGCCGCGGAAACGCACTCGTCGTCGTGGGGCGCACGCGGTGGGGGTCTGCTCCGGCGAGCAGCATGATGTCGCGGGCGAGGCCGAACCAGGTGGTGTCACCGGTTGAGGTGCCGTGGTAGACCCCGGCGGGGACCTCGGCGGTGACCAGGCGCCGCACGAAGTCGGCAAGGTCACGGGTCCAGGTCGGCTGACCGCGCTGGTCGTCGACGACCTCGATCGTGTCGCGGTCCCGCTCGAGCCTCAGCATCGTGCTGACGAAGTTGTGGCCGTGCTCGCCATAGAGCCACGCGGTGCGGACTACCAGCCCGCGGTCCGGGAGATGGGTCAGCACCGCTCGCTCGCCGACGAGCTTGGTCCGGCCGTACGCCGTCCGCGGTCCGGTGGCTGCGTCCTCGGCGTACGGCTCCGTGGCATCGCCCGGGAAGACGTAGTCGGTGCTGAGCTGGACGAGCCTCGTTCCGGACCGTTCCGCGATCGCCGTGGCGAGGATCTCCGGGCCGGTGCCGTTGATGAGCAACGCTGCCGCCTCGTCGGTCTCGGCCGCGTCGACCGCGGTGTACGCCGCGGCGTTGACCACCACGTCGGGTCGCACGTCGTCGAGCGCTCGGCGCACCGAGCTGTGCGAGGTGATGTCGAGGTCGCGGTGCCCCAGTCCGACGACGTCGTCTCCCGCGATCCGCAGCACGTCGACCAGGTCGCGGCCGAGCATCCCGTCCGCGCCGGCGACGAGCCAGCGTCGCGTCATTTCTCGAGCGCGGCGCGCGCCTGCAGCGGCCGCCACCACGACTCGTTCTCCTGGTACCAGCGAACGGTGTCGAGCAGCCCCTGCTCGAACGGCACCTGTGGTGCGTAGCCGAGCTCCGTCGCGATCTTCGTGATGTCGACGGAGTATCGCCGGTCGTGACCCTTGCGGTCCTCGACCGGGCGCACGCTCGACCAGTCGTTGCCCGAGGCAGCGAGGATCTTCTCGGTGAGCTCGCGGTTGGTGAGCTCCGTGCCGCCGCCGATGTTGTAGACCTCACCGGAGCGGCCGCCGCGCAGCACGAGCTCGATGCCATGGCAGTGGTCGTCGACGTGCAGCCAGTCACGGATGTTCTCGCCGTCGCCGTACAACGGCACGGTGCCGCCGTCCATCAGCGAGGTGACGAAGAGCGGGATGACCTTCTCCGGGAACTGGTGCGGGCCGTAGTTGTTCGAGCACCGGGTGATCCGCACGTCCATGCCGTGGGTGCGGTGGTAGGCGCGGGCGATGAGGTCGCTGCCGGCCTTGGACGCCGAGTACGGCGAATTCGGCTGCAACGGCCAGTCCTCACCCCATGAGCCCTCGTCGATCGAGCCGTACACCTCGTCGGTGCTCACATGGACGAAGCGCCCCACCCTGGCGTCGAGGCTGGCCTGCAGCATGGACTGGGTGCCGACGACGTTGGTGACGAGGAACTCCGAGGCGCCGGTGATGGATCGGTCGACGTGCGACTCGGCGGCGAAGTGCACGACGGCATCGTGCCCGGGCACGGTCGCGGCCAGCAGCTCGACGTCGCAGATGTCGCCCTGGACGAACGAGTAGCGCGGGTCGTTCGCCACCGGCTCGAGGTTGGTGAGCGTGCCCGCGTAGGTGAGCTTGTCGAGCACCGTGACCGCGGTCACGTCGAAATCGGGCTGCGTGAGCATCCGGCGGACAAAGTTCGAACCGATGAATCCGGCTCCGCCGGTCACGAGTACGCGCACCATTCACCCCAAGCTCCGTCGGCCACATCGGCCCAGGGACGAGTGTAGGCATCGGGGAGCCTGCCTCGGACGGTAGCGTCCTGCCCCATGAAGGGTCTCATCCTCGCTGGGGGAACAGGGTCGCGGCTGTGGCCGATCACGCGCGGCGTGAGCAAGCAGCTCCTGCCCGTCTACGACAAGCCGATGGTCCACTACCCGCTCGCGACGCTGATGGCCGCCGGCCTGCGTGAGGTGCTGGTGATCACCACGCCGGAGGATCGCGACTCCTTCGTGCGCCTGCTCGGCGACGGTGCCGACCTCGGGATGTCGATCAAGTTCGCGGTGCAGCCGAAACCCGAGGGGCTGGCGCAAGCCTTCCTCATCGGCGCAGACTTCCTCGTGGGCGAGGGTGCGGCACTGGTGCTCGGTGACAACATCTTCCACGGCCCTGGCCTGGGCACCCGGCTGCGCACCCTGCAGGACGTCGAAGGCGGGCATGTGTTCGCCTACCGCGTGGCCAACCCGTCGGAGTACGGCGTCGTCGAGTTCGACGAGGACGGTCGCGCCGTCTCCATCGAGGAGAAGCCGGTCGCGCCCCGCAGCCACTACGCGGTCCCTGGGCTCTACTTCTACGGCTCGGACATCGTCGACGTCGCCCGCGAGGTGCGTCCGAGCGCCCGTGGCGAGCTCGAGATCACCGCCGTCAACGATCACTACCTGCGCGAGGGGCGGCTGACCGTGAGCGTGCTCCCGCGGGGGACTGCGTGGCTGGACACCGGGACCTTCTCGAGCCTGCACGACGCCGGCAGCTTCGTCCGAGTCCTCGAGGAGCGCCAGGGCACCAAGGTCGCGTGCATCGAGGAGATCGCGTGGCGCAACGGGTGGATCGACAACGACGGCTTGCGCGCCCACGCTGAGAGCCTGGCCAAGAGTGGCTACGGGGACTATCTGCTCGGGCTTCTCGACGAGCGGCGGCTCCCGCGGCCGGACCCCCTGAGCCGGTTGTGAACTGCGGCTCCCTCCCGTGCGCTCGATGAGTGCCCGGGTGCGGGTGGTCGGGGTCGTGCTCGCCAGGGACGAGTGGCCGTTGCTGGCGCTCAGCATCACCCACGCGCTCACGCACCACGTCGACGAGGTGCACGTGGTCGACCACGCGAGTACCGACGGCACAGCGGCCGGCCTCGTCGAGCTCGCGGAGAGGTGGCCAGGGCAGATCACCGTGTGGGACCTCGCCGATCCGCGCTTCGACCAGGCGGCGACGACGGCTCTCGTCGTCTGGTTAGCCGTGGGCGACTCGCCGGAATGGGTGTACGTGTTCGATGCCGACGAGTTCCTGCTGACTCCCGATGACGAGCCCCTCGGCGAGTTCCTGGGGCGCCTGGGCCCGGATGTGTCTGCCGTGCGCTACCAGCTGGACAACTGGGTGGCGCCGGTCGACTTTGACGAGAGCAGCCCCGGTGACTACCTCCGTCTGGTC
The DNA here is from genome assembly GCA_031373405.1 of Actinomycetes bacterium. Classification (GTDB taxonomy): domain Bacteria; phylum Actinomycetota; class Actinomycetes; order S36-B12; family CAIYMF01; genus Longivirga. The sequence continues at coordinate 871 of JANMMN010000249.1, read as the reverse complement.
CATCGGGCCGTCACCACTGTTGCGGAGGAGTTGCCGTTCGACATCGCACGGGACCGAATCTGGCTGGGGGACCTGAACTTCCTCGACATCCCCTTCCCGTCCAAGCTCATCGTGAGGAACGACCCCTCGCGCTGGCTGGTAGGCGGGGCGCACGCGTTGCAGCCGGCGAGGGACGAGCAGCACGTTGCCGTGGCTCCCGCTGTGTTGCGCGTCGGCCACCTGCCTTTCCTGAGTCGTCGACGAGTTGCCAAGAAGTCCTGGCATGGTGCACAGGCAGACGCCGCCGGCTTACCGCCATCCACCAGTTGGCACGTCCGCCTGATCCATGCATTCGATCGGGACGGCCGCCTGGACGACTTCTGGGAGAGCCACTCCATAGGCGTCTCAGTGGCTCCGACGGGGCGGACCCTTCCGACCACGGTCGAGGACCCGGACCTCGTCGCCGCACTGGCAGCGCCGCTGACGGAGGCGGTTGAGCGGCAGTGGATGAGTCGTGATCTGGACCTCGCCGGCGCTGGTGCTTCACCCCGGGGCGACGCGACCGTGCCGCTGCGCGAGCTGGTCCGGCTCACGAAGCGGCATCAACAGCTCACCGATGATGGGGCGCGCGCCCGCAACGACCTCGTGATTCGACTGGATACCGAGAAGGCCCGCTCGGCCGCGCTCTCCCGTGAGGTAGACCGCCTCGCTGCTGCGCTCGCCCGGGTCGCCGAACAGCGGGAGGAGGACCTGGCCGTCGCAGTCGCGGAGCGGAACGCCGTCGTCAACTCGCGCAGTTGGCGATCGACGGCGCTTCTGCGGTGGTTCGGCGCACGCGTCCGCCGGGGTCCCAAGGCCGTACGCCGACCGTAGACAGCTCCACGGCCGGGGC
>JANMMN010000231.1:0-12429 GCA_031373405.1 Actinomycetes bacterium | reverse complement strand
GCCCGAGTCGAGGACGTCGGCAGCCGTCATCGGCGACGCCGGGTAGAGGGTGACGTGCGGCTGCTTGGCGAACACCGCAGGCGCATGGGAATCGGAGGGATTCCGTGCGCCTGCGGTGGTCCGGAGGGCATCGGTTCAGTCGGCGTAGGTCTCGCCCAGGCTGTGCTCGTGCGCGGGCACGGTGATAGGGAGGCCGGCCTTCTCCGCGCGCGGGAACTCGTCGTCGACGTGCACGAGCGACACTCCCGCGGCCTCGAGCAGGGAAGCCCCCACCGAGGCGCGGAAGCCGCTGCCGCAGTACGTCCAGATCTCGCGGGGCTGAGCCTGAGCCCAGGTGACGACCTCGTCGAGCCGACCGCGCAGCTCGTGCAGCGGCACGTGCATCGCGCCGCTGATGTGGCCGTCGTCCCACTCGCTGTTGCGGCGCAGGTCGAGCATGGGAAGGGCCGGGTCGGCGGCAAGGGCGGCGGCCAGCTCGACGTGCGTGACGCGCGGGTAGGTGCTGATCGGCGTTGCAGGGGTGGTCCAGTCGGAGGGGGAGCCGATCGCGTACGCCGCCGGTCGGTCGATGCCGATGCGCACCAGCTCGCGCTGCATCAGCGCGACCTCCTCGACGCTCTCGCCGATCAGTGTGAGCGGTGTGCCCCAGTCGATCAGCCAGCCCAGGTAGGTCACGGCGTTGCCGTGGACGTCGAAGGACAGTGAGCCGCGGATGTGCTCGGCGGCGAAGATCCGACGGTGACGCAGGTCGACGACCCACTCGCCGCGTGCCACCGAGCCGGCGATGTCGGACGCGGTCGCCATCCGGGGGAGTGAGAGGTCGATCGGTCCGGCACCGGCCTGGTTTGCCGGTCCCATGTGCGCGTAGTAGCGGGGGAACACGTCGAGCCCGGCGATCAGCTCGGTGACGAACGTGTCCTCCTCGACGTGGAAGGCCGGGTTGCTCGCGACCTGCTCGGCCAGCGTCGAGGACGTCCCGACGGTGGCAGTGGCGGAGCAGAACGACCCGAACCCGTGCGTCGGGTACAGCGCGGCGGTGTGCGTCACCTCGTCGCGCAGACGGCGCATCGACTGCCACTGTGCGTGCGCGAGCGGTGTCGTGTGATCGGGTCCGAGAAGGTCGGGACGACCGACGCTGCCGTAGAGCATCGACCCGCCCGTGAACAGTGCCAGGTCCTCGCCGCCGACGTTGACGGCGTAGGACAGGTGGTTGGGCGTGTGCCCCGGGGTGAGGAGCACGCGCAGCAGACCGACGTCGCTGGCGAGCTCGGCCTTGTCGCTGACGGCGTTGGCCGCGAACGCGATGTCCATGCCTGTGGGCACGACGTACTCGGCACCGGTACGCCGGGAGAGCTCGAGGCCGCCGCTGACGTAGTCGTTGTGGAAGTGGGTCTCGAGGACGTGCGAGGCGTTCCAGCCACGGTCGGCCAGGATCCGCTCGACCACGTCGATGTCGCGCTGCGGGTCGATCACGATCGCCGACCCGCCTCGGCCGACGACGTAGCTCCGGTCGCCGAGATTGGGCGTGTCGATCGCGACGACGTCGATCTCTGCATTGCCGGCGTCGGAGTGCACGAGTGACTCGGTCATGAGGTGACCACCGTTCCCCCGGCCGCGGCCAGGTCGGAGATTCCGCCGGAGAGGTTGGAGAGCTGGGTGAAGCCGGCCTGCGCCATCGCGTCGGTCGCCAGTGCGGATCGGCGACCGCTGCGGCAGTAGACGGCGTACGTCGTGCCCTTGTCGAGCTTGGCGATCTGCGAGTCGAACGTCGGCGCCTCGACGTCGACGTTGACCGCGTCGCTGAGGTGCCCTGCGGCGTACTCGCCGGCGGTGCGCACGTCGAGGACCACGACGCCAGGCTGGGACGCGGTCGACAGGAAGGTCGGCGCGTCGACATTGGTGACGGCGCTGCCGCTACCGGCGGAGGTGCAGCCGGTGAGGACCACCATCCCCAGGGCTACGGCACCGATCGTGGCGATCAGGGCGACGAACTTCTTCACGACTCTCCTTGACTCGTTCCGGTGCTGGACTCAGGCGATGACAGGGGAGCCGGTGTCGGCGACGAGCTCGCCGCCAGCGTCGCGCCAGGCGCTCATGCCGCCGGTCAGGTTGACCGCGTCGACCCCGTTACCGACGAGGTAGGCCACCACGCTCTGCGAGCGGTTGCCCGAGCGGTAGACGACGACGACTCGGCCCTCGCGGGGCAGCTCGTCGAGGTGGGCGCCGAGCTGGGAGAGGGGGAGCAACCGGGCCTGGGGTGCGTGGCCGGCGTCCCACTCGGTGGGCTCGCGTACGTCGACGAGCACGGCACCGGCGGCGACCGCCGTACGTGCATCGGCCGCGGTGATCGCCGGCAGCGGATCGGTCATCGGACGACCTCAGCCACCTGCGCGTCGGGCACGGACGCCTCGGCTGCAGCTGCCCGTAGCTCGTCCATGTCGATCTCGCGTACCGAGGCGATGAGCTCCTCGAGTGCCCTGGCCGGCAGGGCACCGGCCTCGCGATAGACGAGCACGCCGTCGCGGAAGGCCATGAGTGTCGGGATCGCGCTGATCTGGGCCGCGGCGGCGAGCTCCTGCTCGGCCTCGGTGTCGACCTTGGCGAAGGTGATGTCGGGGTGTGCCTCCGAGGCGCGGTCGAACACGGGCGCGAAGGCGCGGCACGGGCCGCACCAGGAGGCCCAGAAGTCGACGAGGACGATGCCCTCGCCGTTGATCTGCGCCTCGACGGTCGCGGCGGTGAGGTCGACGGTGCTCATGCGGTGGACGTCCTTCCTTCAGGTGCTGACGTCATGCTAACAGCATACCCCCAGGGGTATGTTCCGAGCGGGCTGACCGGGTCGGATGACGCCCCGATCCGTACGGTTGCCCCGACCCAACGCCGACGAGTTACACCTCGAATCCACCAATTGGGCGCGCGAACCGGTCGGTTCGAGGTGTAACTCGTGGACCATCGACGTCACGCGAGGCTGAGGGACTTGATCACCGTGAACACGGCCACACCGACCATGAGGACGCCGAACGCGGTCGAGAGCACCCAGCCGGGCACCCGGCGGGAGAGCACCGCACCGACGGCGGCGAACAGGCCGGTCAGGAGCGCGAGCTCGAAGGTCTCGCGAGCGTTGGTGAGCTCGCCGTAGCGCACGAGCAGCGCGACGGCGCTGTTCATCACGATGACGACGAGAGCGGTCGCCGTCGCCTTCTTGATCGTCAGGCGCATCGCGGCCACCAGGGCGGGCACCACCACGAAGCCGGCACCGACGCCGAACAGGCCGGTGACGAGCCCGACGACCGATGCCAGTCCGATCACTCGCAGACTCAGCACCCGCCCCGGCGCGAGCGGGGTGACGGGATCGTGCAGGGCAGGAGCGTCGAGCAGCGGCTCGGGGACGTCGTGGTCGGGGTGGTGGTGGTGATGGTGGTCGACGAGTACTCGCTCGTTCGTGCCGAGCTCCACCTGGACGGGCTCCGAGGGTCGATTCATCCCGGTGGCATCCGGACCTGGCTCGGCCCAGGTCGGCGGAGGGGCGTCGTCCGCGCGATCGTCGTCGTGATCGTGCCGTCGAGCATGGGCGCCGGTGCGGAGCATCGTAACGGCACCGACGACGAGCAGCAGCGCGAGTCCGCCGAGCAGCAGGGCGGGTGGCGTCGACTTCGCGAGCTGGGCGCCGATCACGGCTCCGACCGACCCCAGCGCCCCGAACGTGAGGCCGACCGGCCAGTCGACCCGGCGCGCGCGGTGGTGCGGCACGAGAGCGGCGGCGGCCCCGGTGCCCACGACGACGAGCGACATGGTCGAGGCTTCGAGCACCGGCTGACCGATGGCGACCAGGATCGGGACGGCGAGGATCCCGCCGCCCCCACCGAGCATCCCGATGACGAGGCCGAGCACGGCCCCGACGACGAGCAGGATCGGGTCGGTCACGAACGAGTCCCGGGTCGGGTCACGTGATCACTGTGCCAGCCGGCGTACCCGGCTCGCATCAGCGGCACGTGCAGCGACGCTCCGGGCTCACCGAGGCCAGGACCTGGTCGACATGCATGCCGCTGCCGCAGTAGGTGGCCTTGCCGCAGGAACGACAGGTGGCGGGACTGCACAATGCGGATACCTCGTCTCAGAGCGGATCAGTGGTGCCAGCATACCCCAGGGGGTATACATGATACGACTTCCAGGCTCAACCGCAATTTCCCGAACAAGTTCCGCCGGATGGCCAACTCGGGGCCACGGGCGCTGAGCGAGCCGGAGTCGCGCGCGATGGCGCGTTTCCTGACCTGGGTGCGGCCGGATCTCATGATCTCCCTGCACGGGTTCTCCACCTCGGTCGACACCACCGGCGGTGGCCGACGGGCTGCGTGGGCGCGCTCGTTCTCCGCGCTCACCCGGATCACGCCCGCCGTTCCCGTGCCGTGCAGCGGCCCGTGCCACGGCAACATGACCGACTGGTACACAGCGGCCTCGACGGTCGGCGGTGTCGCCTTCACCGTGGAGATGCCGCGCTCGTCGCTGAAGGCTCATCGCTGTGCCGTTCCCGGGAGACCGAGCAGCGCGTCGACGATCCGCTGTGCTGCCTGGGCCTCGCTCCACCTGGCCACGCGGCTCCCGGCCTGACAGGCGGCGTCATCGCGGCATCCCGTCGCGGGCAGCGTGGTCGTTCAACCGGTCGGGACGCCGTAGCGCTCCCGCCGGAACGGCACCGCGTCCGGATCGACGACCTCGCCGAACTCGCGGGCGGCGAGGTGGCCGGCGAAGACCGCTTGCGCGATGAGGTTGGGGGCGTCGGCGTCGCCGATGAGGCGCAGCGAGTCGAGCCGGCCGTCCTCGAACGCGGGGAGCAGGTCGTCGTGGAGCGCGGTGCTCGGAGCTCTATCGGCGACGAGCACCACCACGTCGCGGCGTACCTCGACCTCGGCGCCGTCGACGACGGAGGCGAGCGTCACCGATCCGGCGTCGATCCGGCGTAGCAGCGCACGGGTGCGCAGCTCGACCCCGAGCGAGCGCAACCGAGCCTCGATCCGCGGCTGCTCGAGGGTGAACTGCGTCCAGTGGGAGACGAGCGGGGCGGGGGTCACGAGCACGACCTCGTGACCGCGAACCGCAAGCAGCTCGGCGAGCAGGCCACCCATCACATAGTGGTCGTCGTCGTAGACGACCACCCGCCCGTCCGGCACCGACCAGGTGCCGGCGACGAGATCGTCGAGCACGTCGTCAGGGGTGAGCACCCCGGGCGTTTCCCAGCCGGAGACTGCGGTGCCCAGGGACCGACCACGACCGTCGCGCCGCCACACCGCCCCGGTCGCCACCATGACGTGGCGCGCGCCCGAGTCGAGGACGTCGGCAGCCGTCATCGGCGACGCCGGGTAGAGCGTGACGTGCGGCTGCTTCGCGATCTGGCCGAGCCGCCACTCCGCGACGCGACGCCAGGTGGCGAGTCCGGGCAGCATGGCCTCGCGCTCCACCCGGCCGCCGAGGGTCGCCCGCGCTTCGAGCAGGTCGACGGTGACTCCGCGCTGACCGAGGGCGCGGGCTGCCTCGAGACCAGCGGGTCCACCGCCGATCACCAGCACCGACTCGGTGGTGACGCTGCGGCGTACCGGGATCCGCTCGGGGTGCCACGAGCGCCGCCACTCCTCGCCCATGGTCGGGTTCTGCGTGCAGCGGATCGGCACGGCCTTCGGATCGGTGGCGACACAGATGTTGCAGCCGATGCACTCGCGGATGTCGTCGAGGCGACCCTCGCGGATCTTCAGCGGCAGGTGCGGGTCGGCGATCGAGGGACGCGCCGCGCCGATGAGATCCATGACCCCGCGCCGGATCGCCGAGACCATCGCATCCGGGGAGGTGTAGCGGCCGACGCCCACGACGGGTTTGGTCGTCAGTGACTTCACGAAGGAGATGTAGGGCTCCTGATGGCCCTCGGCCGAGAACCGCGCCGTCGCGGAGTCGTTGCTCCAGTCCGCGATGTTGACGTCCCAGAGATCCGGCAGCTCCGCGAGCATGGCGACGATCTCCGCCGCCTCACCGTCGTGGGTGATGCCCTCCTCCGGACCGAGCAGCTCGTCGACGGCAAGACGCACGGCCACCGCGCAGTCATTGCCGACTGCTTCCTTCGTGTCCTCGATGAGCTCGCGCAGGAACCGCACGCGGTTCACCAGCGACCCGCCGTACTCGTCAGTGCGGTCGTTGTGCCGCCGCGAGAGCAGCTGCATCGGCAGCGTGAGCCCGTGTGCGGCATAGCAGTAGACGATGTCGAAGCCGGCGTCGCGGGCGCGGAGCGCGGCGTTGCGGTGCCAGCGGCGTACGTCGGCGAAGTCGCGACGCGTCATGGCCCGCGTCTGGCCGGGCTCGAACCCGTCGCCGCCGAGCACGCCCTCCGAGCGCGGACCCAGCGGCGTGGCGCGGGAGTAGAAGTTGGGAGCGTCGAGACCGGCATGAGTGAGCTCGATGCCGGCGAGCGATCCGTGCGCGTGCACCGCGTCGGTCATCAGCCGCAGGCCCGGCACGTCGTCGTCGTCCCACAACCGACCTTCGACGTACGGCGAGAGGTCGCTCGTCGGGTGGATCTCCACCTCCTCGGTGCAGACCACGCCCCAGCCGCCTTCGGCCTTGATCCCGCGCATGGCGGCCAGCGACGTGGGTCGGGCGTGGCCCAGGCCGTTGCAGTGCGGCACCTGGTAGAAGCGGTTCGGTGCCACCTTCGGACCGATGCGCACGGGTTCGAAGAGGACGTCGTAGTCACCCATGCCGCGATCCTGGCAGAGCCGGTGTCGCCGGGTCGGTGCGTCGCGACGACCCGCTCGTCGGCTTACCCTGGTGGTCGGTCGGATCGCGGCCAACACCCCGGCCACCGGTCGGGTGGGCCTGTGCGGGAGCGCGGGTCCGGCAGGGCTGGGGAGGGACCGCGTGGGCGTGCTCGGCGCTGTGCTGTCACTCGCGTTCGCCGGGGTCCTGCTCCTCGCACCAGGGGCGTTGCTGGTGCGCGTGCTGCGACCCACCGCCGGCTGGACCCGCACCCTGGCGATCGCACCCGCCGTCTCGCTGGGCATCATCTGGGCGCTCGGCACCGTGCTGACGCTCGGGGACGTGCCGGTCACCCGGCTCTCCATGCTGCTCGGTCTCGTGGTGCTGCTCGGTTCGGTCACCCTGCTCGCGGGCCGGTCCGCAGCCCGGCTCCGGATGTTGCCGCAGGGCAGTCCGGGCTGGACCGTGGACCGTTGGGACGTCGCCGGGCTCGCCACCGGGATCACGGTCGCGCTGCTGGTCTGGTGCGCCACGACCGGTTGGCTGACCATGGCCGCGCCGAACGACGACGGCACGCATCACGGCGTGTTCGTGACCCGGATCCTGATGACCGAGTCCGTCGATGCCGCGCAGGTCTTCGTCGACGACGCGATCACCCCCACCGGCAACCGGGCTTTCTATCCCATGGCGATCCACCTGGTCGGCGCGCTGGTGACCGCACCGGACGGTGATGTCGCCCGCGGGCTCAATGCGACGTGGATGCTGCTTGCGACGCTCGGGCTCGTCCTCGGCACGTTCGTGCTCGCCCGCCGGACCCTGCCCGGTCGTCGTCGCGCTGCCCTCGCGGCGGCAGCGTTCGCCGGTGTGCTCCCGCAGATCCCGTTCCTGCCGCTGTGGTGGGGCGGGCTCGCGCTGGTCGCGACGATGGGGTTGGTGCCCTCGGTTGTCGACGCCGTCCTCGGGCTCGGTGACGACGTGCGCGAGGCGCGCCGCGGCGCGCCGATGTTCGTGGGGGCAGCGCTCGGCCTGGCACTCGTCGGCGTCTTCTTCGCCCACGTCGCCGAGCTGCTCTCGATCGCGCTGCTCACGACGTGCCTTCTGCTCGTCGGCGCCGCACCGATCAGTCGCTGGCTGGCGTGGTGGGCCGGATGGCGGCGTACCGGGGTCGCAGCGGGAGCGGCTGCGCTGGTCATGCTCGCTGTGGCCGTCCCGTCCCTCGTCGGGTTGGCGGGCCTGGCCGCGAGCCGGAGCGAGCTCGAGCTCGAGGACGTCTTCGGGGTGGGGCACGTCATCTCGATCGTCCTGTACTACGGTGCGGGCGCTCGCTCGATGTGGGTCGTCACCGGACCCCTGATCCTGCTGGGCATCCTGGTCGGTGTCCGTGCGCGCATCGTCGGTGGCTGGTTGGCCTTCGCCGGCCTCATCGTCGTTCTCACCGTCATGGCCGGACTCCAGCTGCCGGGCAGCGTGCTGCTCACTGCACCCTGGTACGCCGACACCGGCCGCGTCGCCTACAACTTGGTCTATCCGGGCGTCGTGCTCCTGGGGCTCGGCTCCCACGCCGCTGCGAGCTGGGTGAACCAGCGTCTGGGCCGCACGTCGCTGCCCGCTCCCGCCCGGACGGCGATCGCCACGCTGGTGCCGGCCGGGTTGGTGCTCACGCTGCTCGCGTATGAGTCGGCTGCGACGAACCGTGGGCATTTCGCGGGGTCGCCAGGCGATCTCCATGCCGGCAGCCTCGCGAACCCGGACGCGCGCGCGGCTTGGGACTGGTTGGCGCCGCGGGTGCCGACGCAGGGGCGGGTGCTGAACCACTTCGCCGACGGGTCGGGCTGGATGTACGCCGCGTCCGGTGTGGCCCCCGTGCTGCTGCTGAAGCCCAATCCGCCTCTGCTCGAACGTGGCGACCGGGGCTACCTGCTCGAGCACGCAGCACAGGTCGCGACCGACCGGCGCGCGGCGGCTGCGGCGGATTCGCTCGGCGTGCGTTACGCCTACGTCGGCAACCAGCTCTTCCCGTCGCACGACGCGAGCACCAACATCTTGCTGTCGGTCCCGGACCTCGTGGCCGGCGGCTGGATCGTAGTGTTCCGCAGCGGTGGGGCGACCGTGCTCGAGCGACCGTCGGCCTGACCCGACGAAACACATGAGCAGGTTGATCGCCCGCCCACCAGCGGCTCACCGTTCGGGACGTCGAAAGACCCAGGAGCGCAGCACCACGAAGTTGATCACCGTGACGAGCGCGGTCGCGGCGACCTTGGACCATCGGTAGTCGCTACCCAGTGCCGTCAGCCCCGTGACGATCACGACCGTCAGGGCGAGGTTGACCACGACGAGCAGCACGAAGCGGACCGCCTGGCCACCGATCGCGCCGCCCGCTGCTCGGAAGGTCCACATCCGGTTCAGGTTGAAGTTGACGGCGAACGACGCCAGGAACGCCGCCGTCGTCGCGAGCCAGAGCGCGACGTGCAGCACCCCATGGAGCAGCACCAGGACACCGAAGTCGGCCGCGAACGACGCCAGCCCGACCACGAGGAAGCGAGCGACGCTGGCCTGGGTCGAGATCCGGTCGTCAGCCATCAGTCAGGCGTGGCGAGGATGTCGAGAACGAGTGACTGGACGAGCAGGAAGAAGCCGCACAGGAAGGGAGTCACTGCCAGGAGGACGGTTCCGGCCGTCGGCGTCTCCCCTGAGATGGCACTCACGGTCGCGAACACGCCGAAGCCGAGCCCGACGGTGAGCAGGAACATCCCCGAGAAGAGAAGGAGAGCGATGGGGGAGAACGACCAGAGGACGTACTTGAGGAAGATCCGACGCCAGAACCCCGTGAACATCAACCCGATGAGCCGTGGAACGACGTGCCGCAGCTCGATGGTCGAGAGCTCGTCGCCGTAGCGCGCAGGGATGGGTACGTCGACAGCTCTGATGTTGGCGATGTTGAGCCAGATCAGGAGGTCGTTCTCGAACTCGTACCGCTGACGGACCCGATCCAGGGGGATCCGGTCGAGGGCCTCTCGTCGGATGGCCGTGTAGCCGTTCTGCGGGTCCACCAGGTTCCAGTAGCCCGAGGCCGACTTGGTGAGGAACGTCAGAACGATGTTGCCGAACAGTCGATGTCGCGGCATCCCGTCGAACGAGTTCGACGAGTAGAAGCGGTTGGCCTTCGCGAAGCCGTAGCCCCCGGTGGTGACGGGATCGAGCAGGCGAGGCAGCGCGTCCGGATCCATCTGGGCATCCCCGGCCATGACGACGTTGACGTCAGCACCCAGCTCCATGGCTCTCTTGTGCCCCGCGATCACGGCTCCGCCAACGCCCGCATTCTTGCTCAGCGTGATCACCTCGACGCGGGCGTCCCCGACCTCGCGTGCTCGTTGTGCCGTCGCGTCGGGGCTCGCGTCGTCGACGACGATGATGTGGTCGACGAACGCCGGCATCGTCGTGATCACGGTGGCGATGAGACGCTCCTCGCGATACGCCGGCACCACCGCAGCGATGACATGATCGCGATACATCGGGCTCCCTGACTGTGCGGCGTGGGGGCGTGGGGGCGACACGGTTGGTCCAACCTCGTACGTCGTGATGCTATGCGTTCGCGCGTGTCCACCCGGCTACTGTCCGGACTTGCCGACACAGTGTGTCCGGCGGCTGGCGAAGGAGGCGGGCAGTGACGGCGTTCATGACGACCACCTTTGCGCTCCTCCTCGTCCTCGTTCTCGTCGTCGTCCCAGGACTTGCCCTGCAGCGGCTGCTCCGCCCGTCGGCCGGCCTCGTGCAGATGACGGCTCTGGCGCCCGCGGTGTCCCTGGGTCTTGTGTGGCTGATCGTCACGACCCTGGCACTGGCACGAGCGCCGGTGTCGATCAGCACCGTCATCCCGCTCGTCGCCGTGGTCGCGGTCGCCGCCGAGCTTGCGGCGAGTCGGAGTGCACCGACCCGACAGCCTCGGGTCGGCCTGCGGATCGACGCGTGGGATCGCGTGGGGCTGCTGGCCGGACCGGCCGTGGCGCTCGCGATCTGGTGCATCACCACGCAGGGGTTGACGATGGCCACCCCCAACGATGATGGGGCTCATCACGGGCTGTTCACCGCGCGGATCCTCGCGACACTGAGCATCGACGCGGACCAGGTGCTGGTCGGTGACGTGCTCGGGGCAGGTCCGACGCTGAGCTTCTACCCGTTGGGGATCCACAGCGTGGCGGCGCTGGTCGCCGCTAGCGGTGTGGGAACGGCTGTCGCGCTCAATGCGACCTGGATCGTCGTGTCCTCGATCTCCATCACGTTCGGCATGTTTGCCCTCGCCAGGCGCACACTGCCGGGCGTCCCACGTGCGGCCGTGCCCATCGCCGTCCTCGCGCCGCTCATGCCTCAGCTCCCGTACGCCATCACCAGCTGGGGCGGAATCGCCCTGATCGTCGGGATGTCCCTCGTCCCTGGGGTCGTCGACGCCGCGCTGGAAGCCGGCTCGCGGGGCCTCGGGACGGGCGAGCGTTATCGCCTGGCGGTCCTGATCGGGATCGCGTGCGTGGGCGTGTTCTTCGCTCACCCCACCGAGATCGTCACGGTGGCGCTGCTGGCGGCCTGCCTCGGGCTGGGGGATCGCCGGCTCCGGTCGCAGCTCGCTCCGCTCACGGCGCTCGTCCCCGTCGGGCTCGTGGCTGCGGCGATCCTTGTCGTCGCGGTCCTCCCGTACGGCGGGCAGCTGTCCGGTGGTGTGGCGGAGCGGGCGTCGGACGCGTCCGGCTATGCGCGCGGGATCCTCGACACGCTCTCCTTCATGCTGACCTACTCCTTCGCTCCCGTGCTGGTTCTCGGGCTGGTCGGCGCCGTAGGGATCGTCGTGGGGGGCATCCGGCGCCAGCTCGACGGGTGGGCGGCGTACGCCGTCGTCATCTCGGTCGTCGTCTTCTCCCTCGTCCTCCGGCTTCCGGGCAGCACGGTGGCAACGGCGCCGTGGTACGCCAACGCCGACCGTGTGACGGCGAGTCTGCTGTTCCCCGGTCTCGTCGTGTGCGGTCTCGGCGCCTGGTGGTGTGCCCGCACCGTGACGCGAGTGCTCGGGCCCATGCCCGGGCTCCCCGTCGGTCGCGGCGAGACGGCGTCGCGCTTCCTGACCATCCTGCTGGTCGGGAGCCTCGTCGTGATCCCGACGGTGTTGCGGTCGGAAAGCATCGCCGCGAACAACTTCACCGGGAGCCTCGCCGACGGCACCGGATCGTCGCTGTCGTCGCCCGGAGCTCGCGCCGCCTTCGACTGGCTGGCGAGGAACACAGCCAGCGACGAACGGGTGCTCAACGAGTTCGCGGACGGTTCAGGGTGGATGTACGCCGAGGCCGGAGTGGCACCGCTGTTTGCCATGAAGGTCGCGACGTTCCCCGACCAGTGGGGTGACCGGACCTATCTCTTGGCCCACGCCGCCGACCTAGGCACAGACGACCGTGCCGCCTGCGCAGCCGAGGCGTGGAATGTGCGCTACGCCTACGTCGGCGGACGGCTCTTCGTCGGTCACAAGGGTTCCGTCGATCCTGCGCTGGGCGTGGGTCCGCTGACCGCGGGTGGATGGACGGTCGTGTTTCGCGACGGCGACGCGACGGTCCTGGAACGCCCGGCTCTCGCGGCGCGCAACTGCGCCACGCCGAGCGTCAGCTGACGGCCAGGGGCGGTCTGTGCGGTTGCTCGGGCACCACGGTCACG